>JBFHVK010000162.1:0-6545 GCA_041589615.1 Gammaproteobacteria bacterium
GCTAGCTAGAACTGTGCATCTGTCATTTTATATAACTATCATGATTGTTTGCCTGACGGGTTATCTGGTTTCCACTGCGAAAGGTGCGCCTGTAGAAATGTTTGCAGGGTTTAAAATACCAGCGGTGACACAGCTTGATGCAGAGCAGGCTGAACTGTCCGGATGGTTACACAGAGTCATCGCTTATAGTATTATTGGCCTGCTTACAGTTCATGTGCTGGCTACATTAAAGCATCACTTTATTAAAAAGGATGCAACTCTATTAAGAATACTGTTTCCCGGAATAACCAAGGAGAATACCTGATGAATTTCTATCGTGTGTTGTTAAGCATTATGCTATGTGTTGTTTCAACGGCTGCTATATCTAGCGAATATGTAATTGATAAAAAAGGTATGCATGCTTCGATTCAGTTCAAGATATCTCATCTGGGTTACAGCTGGTTGTGGGGGAGGTTTAATGATTTCGATGGTAAATTTACCTACGACAGTAAAAAGCCGGAAAACTCGAATATAGAAGTCACTATTAATACCAGCAGTGTGGATAGCAACCATGCTGAACGAGATAAGCATCTCAGGGAGGAAGAGTTTCTTGATGTAAATAAATATCCTCAGTCAAAATTTGTTAGCACATCCTATAGTCAAAATAGTGATGGCACTGGAGTACTTAAAGGTAATTTTACTTTGCGTGGAGTCACTCGGCCGATTGAGATAAAAGTAAAATTCCTGGGTGAAGGTAAGGATCCATGGGGAGGTTATCGTTCGGGCTTCGAAGGCAGTACACGTATTGCACTGGTGGATTATGGAATCACTAAAAACCTCGGGCCAGCATCGAAAGAACTGGATCTGATTTTCTCCATAGAAGGGATACGTCAGTAAGGTCTTGAGTGCTTATCGCTTTATGTATTTCTGATAACGCTCCAGTGCGTCTTCACGACTCTGTTTCAGGTCAACACTTGTTGTGTTGACCTGTCTGTCTGTATTACTTCTCGTCCAGCTTCGAACATATTTTCCGTCTTTGTCGAAGCGTTCAGCCTGCGTCAAGGGGTTGAATATTCTGTAATAGGGCGCAGCATCAACACCGCAGCCTGCAACCCATTGCCAGCCCATGCTGTTGTTAGCAAGATCAGCATCCACCAGGGTGTCCCAGAACCATTTCGCACCATCTAACCAGTTGATACCAAGGTTCTTGGTCAGGTAAGAGCTGACAATCATGCGGACCCGATTATGCATCCAGCCTGTTTCCCAGAGCTGTTTCATTCCAGCATCTATAACAGGAATACCGGTATTGCCTGACTTCCAGCGTTGTAGTATTTCAGTGTCAGATTTCCAGAAAGCAGAAGTATAGCGCTGGTCCATAGGTTCAGTGGCGGTGTATGGAAAGTGCCAGAGTATATGCTGAGCAAATTCACGCCATATAAGCTGTTTTATGAAAGTTTGGTGAGACAGGCGAGCATGTTCATTATGGCTTTCATGCAGGAGTGGTTGAAGTGCAAGCAAAACCTGCTGGGGTGTGATTTCTCCAAAATGTAAGCTGGCCGAGAGTCGTGAGGTTGCATCAATCGAGGGTATATCTCTTTGCTGGCTGTAATGGTCAATTGAATTATCTATAAACGATTCGAGCTGGTTTAATGCGTGATCTTCACCCGGAGACCAGTAGTTACCTAGTTTATCGTGCCAGTTTACAGGATCGAGTAATTTTAGTGAGTCAAGGGAGTCTTTAAAACTGGTTCTGTGTAACTGCAGTTTATTCAGGTCATTTGAAACAGATGGAATCTGGTAGCATCCGTACATCGCAGGAAGCATGCTATTACATTTTTTATAAAACGGGGTATAGACGCGATAAGGTTTCTGCTGGTTATTTAGAATGCTGCCGGGTGGAAACAATGTGCCGCTATCAAATGATTTTACGAAGATAGAATGTGAGTATTTTTGTAGCAATGCTTCATCGCGGGCTGCCAGGTGTGGATCATATAGCCGATTGAAAACGAGTGCATCTGCAGAGCTTGTGCTTATGATGCTGGATAATATTTCATCGGTGTTTCCCCTGAAGTAGTGCAGCTTCAGTTTATGTTGCCTCAAGGTATTGTCGAGCGCCTGAAGACTATGATGCAGCCACCATCGAGATGCCCCACCGGGTGACCAGGGTGACTCATCTTCCTCAGAGTGTATATAAACCGGCAATATATTGTGGGCGTTCTTAAGTGCCCAGTTCAGGGCCGGGTTGTCATGTATGCGTAAATCTCGTCTGAACCAGAGTACTGCAGTTGCCATAGTGATATAAGCTCAAAGGGTGATGGTGTACAGGAATGAAAACTGGTTAATTATATAAATAATCATATATATCAATTGCTTAACGTATATAGCAGTATGATTTTAGCGATCTGTCCTGATGTATAAGGCATATTGTATAACTATTTTCTTGTACATGAAAGGATAAGGTGTATAATATTTTACATGCTAAGTTAATTATGAGGTTACCTGAAATGCAGCAAAATCAGCAAAAACCACAAATAGGTGTAAGTGCATGCCTGATGGGGCATCAGGTAAGATTCGATGGTGGTCACAAACGTAGCCACTTTGTATTAGATCAGTGCAGTGAATACTTTGGGCTTCATCCTGTTTGCCCCGAAGCTGAGCTGGGCCTGGGTATTCCCAGGCCTACTATACAATTGCGTCAGTATGAAGCGGAGGTCAGGCTGGTTTATTCGAAACAGCCCGATAATGACCTTACTGATAAAATGCAGGCTTTTTCATCAAATCGTGTCAGGGATTTATCGAAACTACATGGTTTCATATTTAAGAAAGACTCACCAAGCTGTGGCGTAGAAAGAGTACCGGTATTCAGTGATCGTACAGGTATGAGGGAGCGTAATGGTACAGGTATATTTGCAGCTGAATTTATGAAGCAATATCCACACGTTCCAGTAGAGGAAGAAGGCAGGCTGAATGATATTAAGCTGAGAGAAAATTTTCTGGAGCGAGTGTATGCCTATTATCGCTGGACTGAAATAGATTCTACAAACAATCCATTGACAGCTTTCAGGGAGTTTCACAGAGACTACAAGCTTATATTGATGGCGAAAAATACACAGGCTTACCAGCGGTTAGGAAGGCTGGTGGCATCTGTAAATAGAGAAAATCTGTACGAAATCAGGCAGAAGTATATAGAATTATTTATGCAGGTCATGACAAAAATTGCCACTAGAGGACAGCATGTGAATGTGTTGATGCATATTATGGGCTATCTGAAGGATAAATTAAGCTCAAAAGATAAAGCGGAATTACTCGAATGGTTTGAGATATACAGGGATGAACAGGTCAGCAGGGTTACGCCGCTTGCATTGCTGAGGCATCATCTGAATAATTACCCTCATGGTTATATAGAAAAACAATACTATTTTTCACCCTGTCCTGAAACACTTATGAGGCCGGTATAATATAAAATGAAAATTGATGAATAAAATACTGATAGATGAGCTGAGCTGGCCTGTAGTTATATGGCACCAGCACAGTTCTGAATTGACTTATATAAAAAATCAGAGTCAGTGGTGTGAAACCGTTGAAAGTGCATCATGGATGATCGCGGAGGGTGATAAGCTAATAGGCTCTAATGGTATATGTTGTGAAATTTCTACGATTGATAAAGGAGCAGTTAATGCGTTAGATTGTAATGATGTAGACCTGAATAAATTTGTATCCCACCTGAAAGAGCATATGCACAATAGAGGTATATGCTGCCTGTCAAAACTATATATACCTGATGTCTCATCTGCATTTAAAATTATTGAAAACGCAGAAAACGAATAAACTAATCCCTGTATATTGATCGAAAATGATACTGATCAAATAAATACATGAATGAAAGATCTTAAATTGACGGAATGCACTATAGTCAATAGTGTGTAAGATTAATTCTCGAAAATATTCAAAGTTATAAATGAGCGCTTGTTAGCTGCTTAAAGTAGTAAATAAAGAATAATTTATAAAAACGTATTTGTGCGTACGCCATGCAAGGTGGTTAAATAGTTTGGCATAAAAATAAATAAAAAAACCCCGGGTGTGGCCGGGGTAGTAGACAATCCATTGTCGCTTTGTTGATTTAAGGAGTTATTCAAAAAGCAGATAGAGCTTAACAATATAAATATTATATGAATATAGGTGCTTTTCCCTTTCTAGTATGTGTCTTATTGGTATGAGTTGAGATATGACGGATGAATAAAAAAGAGATAAGACTAAAACGAGTACTAACACTACCACTGGTAACATTTTATGGTCTGGGTAATATTCTTGGAGCTGGCATATATGTGCTGACAGGAAAGGTGGCAGGTGAGGCGGGATATCTGGCTCCATTGTCATTTCTAGTTGCATCAGTTATAGCGGCGTTATCAGCAGTGAGTTATGCAGAAATGTCTGCGCGCTACCCGGTGAGCGCTGGAGAGGCAGTATATATTTATGAAGGACTTGGAGTAAAGAAAATCGCGATAGTTGTGGGTTTAATGATTACTGCCTCAGGTATTATTTCATCTGCGGTAATCGCACATGGTTTTGCCGCTTATCTACAGGTCTTTATTGATGTGCCAGCCTGGATTGTAATAGTAATTATGTATGGAGTTTTAGGTGGTCTTGCTATATGGGGTATTAGTGAATCGGTTGGGGCAGCAGCGATACTAACAGTAGTGGAAATAATTGGTCTGTTACTCATTGTATTTGTTGGCCTGGATAAATTTGATGGTGTTAATCAAATAGTAAGTGAGGTTAAAGCTATAGAATTTACAGGAACTCATGGTTTTTGGGGGGTGGTGGCAGGAGGCTTCCTGGCATTTTATGCATACATTGGATTCGAAGACATGGTGAATGTTGCTGAAGAAGTAAAGCAACCAGAGCTGAATATGCCAAGAGCAATATTTTTATGTGTGATAATTTCTAGTGTTTTGTACGCATCTGTTGCTATGGTATCAGTATTGGTTATTTCGCCAGAGAAACTGGCATTATCTGATGCGCCATTAGCAATGGTTTACGAAGAAGCTACTGGAAAGGCTCCTGTAATTATAAGCTTAATCGGGCTAATGGCTGTAGTGAATGGGTCCCTTATACAATTAATTATGTCGTCCAGATTATTGTATGGGATGGCAGAAAAAGGTTGGTTGCCCAGCTGGTTAAAGAAAGTGTCTGGTGGAACACGGACACCTGTAAACAGTACGTTAGTTTCTGTAATGTCGATGTTGATATTGGCATTAATGTTTAATCTTACTGAGCTTGCGGAAATGACAAGTTACCTTGTGTTACTTGTATTTTCACTGGTAAATCTTGCGCTTATAAGGTTGAAACTGTCTGATAAGAAGCATAAGAAAGTTGAGGACTACTCAATATGGTTGCCGACACTTGCATTGCTTAGTTGTGTTCTTTTTCTGTTCTTCAAATTGCTAGAAGTAATGATATAGATAATGAATATCTAATAAGGAGTAATTCCCATAGGAAATATTCCTTTTCATTGTTAGATAACCCAATTGAGTGATTGCTCGTTCTATGTTTGGGGTTGATACTCATATTATATTCAGGTCCATGAATATTTCTATCTGTTCTGCAGTAAATCAATAATATAAAAATAGTTTGAATCACTAACAACGTAATAGAGAAAATTGTATGAGTGATGATTGTTCAGCTGATGTGCTTGGTATATATAATAAAATAATAATGTCAAAAATAACTCAAAGATTCGATGATGAGGAGTTAAGAGCAATTAATTTGCTAGCTCTTCTGTTTCATTGCAATGCGGAGCGTACGCCAGGGTATATTAGCAACAGGATGCCAGTGGGTGTAAAAAATTACGTTCCTGGTGCTGATGAAATGAAATCACTAAGAGAGATGAATTCATATTATGAGATATCAGAAGATGATATTGAATATGTAATAGAAGGGATATATATTCAGCATCGATTTTGCAATGAGGAGAAATATATATGGATAATTTATAGTGAAGGGCTGTCAGATGATGAAGTTGTTTTATTGGGAAAGAAGTGTAAGCATATTGAGCGGTGGCTAAAGAATAAAGGTATTTATCATAAGATATGTTTGACAGCAGAAAAAACCCTGTCAAATAAGTACTATGAATTAAATGGAAGTGATATTCACCTGGATAAGAGGTTTTTTCTCGAACAGTTTTATATGGAGTCAGCACTGCTTGCTGGTAAAAAACCATGTTGGTTGACTGATACTAATGGTTTAGATGTTGAATGTATAGATCTGGGGTGGTCTGCTAATGTTAGGCCGCAGGATTATTATTCATATGCCATATGGAATGTGCTGAATATATACAACAATCCTGTAGAGTCGTGGTTTAATCTTGTTCTTGTATACTGTGAGTTGATGTATGGAGAAAAATACACATATATCGAAGAACTAAAATTAAAAATATCAAAGAATAACATAAGTGATATAGGGTCAGATCCAGTAAAGATGTATGCGGATTATATGTGCTCCAGGTTTCAGCGATTGATAAATGGCGATGGTATAGAAAGCATGCAGGAGCTAATTTATTTAATTTA
>JBFHVK010000163.1:0-6441 GCA_041589615.1 Gammaproteobacteria bacterium
ATATAACCTTCGTCTTTTAAAACCTGGGCTATTGACTGTTTCATATTAGATGCAGGCATAGCGACATCAGTTTTTGATGCTGATTGACCGTTTCGAATACGAGTTAGCATATCTGCTATTGGATCTGACATACTCATAATCTAATACCTTACTCTTAATACTCTAAAAAAATCTTTTAAAAAATTACCAGCTGGCCTTAACCAGACCTGGCACATCACCACGCATCATTGCTTCGCGAAGCTTGATACGTGACAGACCGAATTTACGGTAGTAGCCGTGTGGGCGACCAGTAATCTGGCAACGGTTACGACGACGACTTGGGCTTGAATCGCGAGGCAGCTTCTGCATTTTAACCTGCGCATCCATTTTATCTTCATAGCTTGCTTCAGGATCTTTAAGAATCGCCTTTAATGCTTCACGCTTCTCAAAATCTCTTTCAACCAGTTTTGCACGCTTCTTTTCGCGCTGCATCATTGATACTTTTGCCATGATCTACCCTTAGTTCTTAAACGGGAAGTTGAAGGCTTTTAGTAATGCCTTAGCTTCTTCGTCAGTTTTTGCGCTAGTAGTGATTGTGATATCCATTCCACGAATTTTATCGATTTTTTCATAATCGATCTCGGGGAAGATAATCTGCTCTTTCACACCCATGCTGTAATTTCCACGACCATCAAACGACTTACCATTCAGGCCACGGAAGTCACGAATACGTGGAACAGCGATATTAATCAGGCGATCCAGGAACTCGTACATATGCTCTTTACGTAGAGTTACCTTGCAGCCAATCGGCGCACCTTCACGTAATTTAAAAGCAGCTACTGATTTGCGCGCCAGTGTTGTAACAGGCTTCTGACCTGCAATCTTTTCCATATCGGAACGAGCAGCTTCAACAACCTTCTTATCTGTAACACCTTCACCTACACCCATATTAAGAGTGATTTTCTCGATGCGAGGAACATCCATCGGGTTTGTGTAACCCTGTTCTTCCATCAATTGCTTCATGATGGTGCTTCTGTATGTTTCTTGTAACCTTGCCATTGTTCTGGTCACCTATTAAACGTCTACAACTTCGTTATTAGACTTGAAGAAGCGAACCTTCTTTCCATCTTCTAACGTTTTGATTCCAACACGGTCGCCCTTGTTAGTAGCAGGGTTAAACAGCATTATGTTAGAAATGTGTATAGACATTTCTTTTTCTATAATACCGCCTTCAATACCCGCCATTGGGTTTGGCTTAGCGTGTTTCTTAACCACGTTAATGTTTTCAACCATTACGCGATCACCCAGTATCTGCATTACTGATCCACGGCGACCCTTGTCTTTACCCGCGGTTACAATAACTTCGTCACCTTTTTTGATTCTTTGCATAACAATAACTCCCTTACAGTACTTCTGGAGCCAGAGAAATTATTTTCATAAATTTCTCAGAACGTAGCTCACGAGTAACAGGGCCAAAAATACGAGTACCAATAGGCTGCAGATTATTGTTCAAAAGAACTGCAGCATTATTATCGAAGCGAATCAGTGAACCATCAGGACGACGTACGCCCTTAGCAGTACGAACAACAACTGCATTATACACTTCGCCTTTCTTTACTTTGCCTCTAGGAATTGCTTCCTTGATGCTAACTTTAATAACATCACCTATACGAGCATAACGACGATGTGAACCACCCAGTACTTTAATACACTGTACACGGCGTGCTCCGCTGTTATCTGCTGCGTTGAGAACGGTTTGCATCTGAATCATGACGACACCAAATATCTCTAATTAATCTTTATTAAACTGCAGTTGACTTTTCGACAACTTTAACCAGTTTCCAGGATTTTGTTTTTGAAATCGGAGCACACTGTTCTATTAAAACAGTATCACCAATACCACACTCGTTTGCTTCATCATGAATGCTCAGCTTAGTTGAACGCTTTATGATTTTGCCATACAGAGGGTGCTTAACACGGCGCTCAATGGTAACAGTCGCAGACTTTTCCATTTTGTTGCTGGTTACTACACCCTGCAATGTTCTTTGTAGCTTCTGATCGCTCATTATGCTTCACCCGCCTGCTTCTTCTCAGCAAGAATAGTTTTAATACGTGCGATATCGCGACGTACGTTCTTGAACAGGTGAGGCTTTGACATTTCGCCTGCGCCCTGCTGCATACGTAAATTAAACTGCTCTTTACGTAAACCTAGAAGCTCTTCTTTGAGACCAGCTTCGTCTTTTTCTCTGTAGTCTTTTGCACTAGCCATTACATCACCGCACGAGTAACAAATGTTGTCTTAACAGGCAATTTAGCTGCTGCCAGCGAGAATGCCTCTCTTGCCAATTCTTCAGATACGCCTTCCATTTCGTATAGCACTGAACCTGGCTGAATTTTGGCAACCCAGTAATCTACATTACCCTTACCTTTACCCATACGCACTTCCAACGGCTTGGTTGAAATAGGCGTATCCGGGAAGATACGGATCCAGATTTTACCGCCACGTTTAATGTGACGAGTCATTGCACGACGAGCAGCCTCAATCTGGCGCGCTGTGATACGACCACGTGCAACAGCTTTAAGACCGTACTCACCGAAGCTCACTTTATTACCATTCTGAGCTAGACCGCGGTTACGACCTTTTTGAACTTTTCTAAATTTGGTACGTTTAGGCTGAAGCATTACTATCCCCTATTTACCAGATTTCTTAGGCTTGGATTCTTGCTGCGCAGAAGCTCGCTTCTGTTCCAGGTCAAAAACCTCACCCTTGTAGATCCACACTTTGATACCCAGGATACCGTAGGTAGTCAGTGCTTCAGCAAAACCATAATCAATATCAGCACGTAATGTATGCAGTGGTACACGGCCTTCCATGTAACACTCACTACGAGCAATTTCTGCACCGTTCAGACGACCAGCAACATTAATCTTGATACCCTGGCCACCCATGCGCATTGTATTCTGCATTGAGCGCTTCATTGCGCGGCGGAACATCACACGACGCTCCAGCTGCTGTGCAATACTTTCTGCTACCAGCTGCGCATCAAGCTCTGGCTTACGAATTTCTTCGATATTAATTTTCACATTATTAATGTGAAGACCCAGGATCTTGGAAACATCTCTACGCAATACTTCGATATCAGCGCCTTTCTTACCAATAACAACACCTGGGCGAGCTGTGTGAATTGTAATCACAGCTGCACGTGTTGGACGCTCGATCAGAATGCGGCTAATGTTAGCTGCAGCCAGTTTCTTCTTCAGAAACTCACGAACTTTGATATCGGCATTTAACAGCTTCGGATAATCCTTGCTGTTCGCATACCACTTAGTATTCCAGTCTGAAGATATGCCCAGACGAATTCCTACAGGATGTACTTTTTGGCCCATTCTGCTTCTCTCTTATTTGTCTGAAACCATAACCGTGATATGGCTGGTACGTTTTAAAATTCTGTTAGCACGACCTTTTGAGCGAGCTTGAATTCGCTTCATTGTCGGACCTTCATCTACAAATGTGCTTGATACCTTTAACTCATCGATATCTGCACCTTCATTATGCTCAGCATTAGCGATCGCAGACTCAAGTACTTTCTGTACCAGGTCAGCGCCTTTCTTGTTGCTGAACGTTAATGTATTAAGCGCCTGTTCAACAGGTAAGCCGCGTATTTGATCAACAATCAGACGACATTTCTGAGGTGAAATACGGGCAAAGCGATGTTTTGCTGCTACTTCCATTTCCTACCCCTTACCTTTTCGCTTTCTTGTCAGCAACGTGACCTTTGTAAGTACGAGTCAGGGCGAATTCACCCAGCTTGTGACCTACCATATTCTCGTTAACCAGAACGGGAACATGTTGACGACCGTTGTGTACTGCAATTGTCAATCCAACCATTTCCGGGAAGATAGTAGAACGACGCGACCAGGTTTTAATTGGGCGACGATTATTCTCTTCTACTGCCTTCTCGACCTTTGCCATCAGATGATGGTCAATAAATGGTCCTTTTTTTAATGAACGTGGCACTTTATTACCCTCGATTATTTACGGTTGTTACGGCGACGAACAATCATGTTGTCAGTGCGCTTGTTGCTGCGAGTCTTCTTACCCTTGGTAGGCACACCCCATGGAGATACAGGATGACGACCACCCGATGTACGACCTTCACCACCACCATGTGGGTGATCAACAGGGTTCATCGCAACACCACGAACAGTTGGACGAACACCGCGCCAACGCTTCGCACCCGCCTTACCCAGTGAACGCAAATTGTGCTCACTGTTACTTACTTCACCAATCGTTGCACGACAGTCAACATGCACCTTGCGCATTTCGCCAGAGCGCATACGCAATGTTACATAAGCACCTTCACGAGCAACCAGCTGTACTGATGCACCAGCACTACGTGCCATCTGCGCGCCTTTACCAGGCTTTAATTCAATACAGTGAATCTGCGAACCCACTGGAATATTTCTCAGTGGCATCGCATTACCATTCTTAATAGGTGCAGATGAGCCCGATGCAATTGGATCGCCCGCGCTCACACCTTTTGGTGCGATGATATAGCGACGTTCACCGTCAGCATATTTAAGCAGTGCAATAAATGCAGTGCGGTTTGGATCATACTCCAGACGCTCAACTACCGCAGGGATACCATCTTTAGCACGTTTAAAATCAATTACACGGTAGTGTTGCTTGTGACCACCACCTACGTGACGAGTTGTAATACGACCAGCGTTATTACGACCACCACTCTTTGACTTCTTCTCTAACAACGGACCATGTGGAGCGCCTTTATGCAGATCAGGGTTAACAACCTTGACTACAAAACGACGCCCTGGAGAAGTTGGCTTGGATTTTACAATTGCCATCGTCTACACGCCTTCTAGTTTGCACCAGCGAAGTCTATGTCCTGGCCTTCCGCCAGTTTCACATAGGCTTTACGCCAGTCAGAACGTTTACCATTACGTTGACCAAATCGCTTGGTCTTACCTTTTACATTCATCACTCGAACCTGAGCGACTTTAACCTCAAACAGCTCTTCTACAGCCTGCTTGATTTCAGTTTTTGTAGCTGTTGTATCCACTTTGAATACATGTGTTGCAGCCGCATCAGCTGTCATTGAAGACTTCTCTGAAATATGCGGCGCAAGCAGCACCTGAAGAATACGCTCTTGACCCATCATGCCAGCCACTCCTCTAGTGCACGAACAGCACCTACTGTCATCATCACTTTATCAGCACCAACCAGATCAACCGCACTCATACCCGCAACATCTGTTACGTCAAGGTAAGGTACATTACGCGCAGACAGGTAAAGATTCTCATCACCTGTTTCAGTCACGATCAGACCTTTTGGCATTTCCAGTTCTTTCAGCTTCGCAACCAGACCTTTGGTCTTTGGCGAGTCGATAGCGATATCCTCAACCACCAGAAGGCGATCCTGACGAATCAACTCTGAAACGATCGAGCTAATAGCTGCACGATACATCTTCTTGTTCAACTTCACTGAATGATCACGTGGTGTCGCTGCAAATGTCTTACCACCTGAACGCCAGATTGGGCTACGAATAGTACCCGCACGAGCACGGCCCGTACCTTTCTGACGCCATGGCTTGGCACCACCACCGCTCACTGCTGAACGATTCTTTTGCGCTTTAGTACCCGCACGAGCACCTGCAAGGAAAGAAACAACCGCCTGGTGAACCAGACCTTCGTTGTAATCTCTTGCAAATACTTTATCAGCAACGGTTACTTTATCGCTTGCTTTATGTAACTGAAGATCCATTGGAATCTAACCCCTACTAAGCCTTTGCTTTAACAGCTGCACGTACAATTACGTCGCCGCCTTTAGCACCAGGCACAGAACCTTTAATTAATAACAGGCCACGCTCTTCATCGACGCGTACCAGCTCAAGAGTTTGCGCAGTGCGCTGCTTGTCACCCATGTGACCCGCCATCTTCTTACCCTTGAATACACGACCAGGAGTCTGACATTGGCCAATCGAACCAGGCGCACGGTGTGAGATAGAGTTACCGTGAGTAGCATCCTGCATACGGAAGCCCCAACGCTTAACACCACCCGCAAAACCTTTACCGATTGTCTTGCCTGTTACATCTACTTTCTGACCCGCTTCAAACATCGTAACGGTCAGCTCAGAACCTGACTCATACTCTGCAGCGCCGTCAGTACGGAACTCCCATAAGCCACGGCCCGCTTCAACACCTGCTTTAGCATAATGACCAGCAGCAGCCTTACCAACGCGTGATGCGCGGCGAGAGCCTGTTGTAACCTGAATCGCGTCATAACCGTCTGCCTCAGCTGTTTTTACCTGAGTTACGCGGTTGGGCGACACTTCCACTACTGTAACCGGAATAGAAACGCCATCTTCAGTGAAGATTCGTGTCATTCCGCATTTTTTACCGACTAAACCGATAGTCATGTCCGCATCCCGATACATTACTTGAAGC
>JBFHVK010000164.1:0-6399 GCA_041589615.1 Gammaproteobacteria bacterium
GGTGCCAATAAACTTGCAAAACTTATTACCGAAATGTCAGGTGGCCGTCTGACAGTTAAGGTTTACGGTGCAAATGAACTTGTTCCACCATTTGAGGTTTTTGATGCTGTATCGCGAGGCACTGCTCAGATGGGGCATGGTGCAGCTTATTACTGGAAAGGTAAATCTGAAGCCGCTCAATTTTTTTCGGCTGTTCCATTCGGGCTCACAGCTAATGAAATGAATGGCTGGCTTTACCATGGCGGTGGCATGCAATTATGGAATGAAGTTTATAAACCCTTTGGTCTTGTCCCTGCAGCTGCAGGTAATACAGGTGTGCAGATGGCTGGCTGGTTCAACAAGGAAATTAATTCAGTTGAGGACCTTAAAGGCCTTAAAATGCGCATTCCAGGTCTCGGCGGTGAAGTCCTTAAGCGCGCAGGTGGCACACCTGTTAGTCTTCCCGGTGGTGAACTTTTCACATCATTAAAAACGGGTGCAATAGATGCAACCGAGTGGGTTGGCCCCTATAACGATCTGGCATTTGGCCTACATAAGGCTGCCAAATATTATTATTACCCGGGCTGGCATGAGCCTGGTACAACGCTGGAATCAATTATAAACAGAGAAGCACTGCATGCACTTCCCAAAGACCTGCAAAGTATTGTGCTGAATGCATGCAAGGTCGTTAACCAGGACATGATGGCTGAATACACGACACGAAACCAGCAGGCTCTTGATACACTGGTTACCAAGCATAATGTTAAGCTGTTACGCCTACCAGATGATGTGCTGAAAACACTTCTCAAGCTATCGGATGAAGTGGTAGCTGAAGTCGCAGACAAGGACAAAATGACACGCAAGGTATATGATTCATTCCGTACCTATCGTGACCAGGTTAAGCGCTGGACAGATATTTCCGAGTTGTCCTATTTACAGAGTAGATAGCCTGGCACTTAACCGGGGTATGCTGTATTAACTCATCTTAAAACCTGAGATTACAGCTACCTGTTGCGGATTAATTAATCCAGCAAGGCAGGCAACCAGGTTGCCAGTGCCGGCCAGTATGCAATCATCGCCATTGCAACTAACTGGATGATAATAAAGGGTACAACACCTTTATATATATCCAGTGTACGCACACTCTCAGGCGCCACCCCCCTCAGGTAGAACAACGAAAAACCAAAGGGTGGTGTCAGGAACGAGGTCTGTAAATTAATTGCTATCAGGATACCGAGCCACAATGGGTCTACACCCATCGCTAGCAGCACGGGCCCAACTATGGGAATTACTACAAATGTTATTTCAATAAAATCGAGCACAAAGCCTAGCAGGAACATTGCCAGCATCACCAGCAATAACGCTCCGTACACTCCACCCGGCAGGTCACTTAAGAAAGAATGCACCAGCTCTTCGCCACCAAATCCCCTGAACACGAGAGAGAATACCGAGGCACCGATCAGTATCATGAAAACCATGCTACTAACTCGTGTGGTGGACTGGATGACTTCCCTGAGTATCAGCACATTAAGCTGCTTCCGGTAATAGGCAAGCACTAATGCACCCACAGCCCCAACAGCAGCTGCTTCTGTTGGTGTTGCAACTCCGCCAATAATTGAACCCAGCACCAGCAAAATGAGTATTAGTGGCGGCAGCAGCTCGATGATGACCTGCTTTTTTAATTCACTCCGATTCTGTATTTCTTCTGCCGGAATCGCCGGCATGGTTTGTGGCCTTAACAAGGCAGTCAGTGTCAGATAGAGCAGATACATACCCACAAGGAGCAATCCTGGAATAAGTGCACCAACAAACAGGTCGCCCACCGAGAGCGTTTCAGGGCTAAATATCCCCATATCCAGCTGTGCCTGCTGATAGGCTGATGACAACACATCACCCAGCAGAACCAGTACGATCGAGGGCGGGATGATTTGCCCCAGGGTGCCCGATGCACAGATAGTACCGCAGGCAATGGGTACGTTATAACCACGTTTTAGCATTGTCGGCAGCGAAAGCAGGCCCATAGTCACAACCGTTGCCCCGACAATTCCCGTGCTGGCAGCGAGCAGCATACCTACCAGGGTCACGGATATACCAATCCCGCCTCGCAGGCTTCCGAATAGCTGCGCCATGGTCTCCAGCAGGTTTTCAGCGATTCTCGATCGTTCCAGCATCACACCCATGAAGACAAACAACGGCACTGCCAGCAGTACCTGATTCATCATTATGCCAAATAGCCGATTGGGTAACGCCTCTATAAATGCACTATCAAACACGTCAAGATAGCTGCCAATACCCGCGAATAGTAGTGCAGTACCAGCCAGGGTAAAGGCGACAGGGTAGCCACTTAGCAACAGTAGAAACACACAGGCGAAGAGCCAGATTGCCATATATTCCATTAACCCTGCACTCCCGCATCACTGCCTCTTACGAGAATCAGTATTTGTCTCACACACAGGGCGACAGCCTGAATTACAAGCAGGGCACACATGACCAGGATAAGGCTTTTCAACAGGTAAATGCCTGGCAAACCACCAGCCTCACGTGATGATTCACGCACTTGCCAGGCATCAACGACATAGGGCCAGCTGATCCAGGCAATAAACAATACCACCGGTAACAGGATAAACAGGTGACCGATCAGGTCTATCAGTGCCTGATAGCGCGGGCTCAGGTGACTATAGATAATATCCACACGAACATGTGCATTGTGCTTCAGGGTGTAGGCAGCACCCAGCAAAAATACCGCAGAATGCATAAACGATACCGATTCCTGCAGGGCAATCCAGCCAATATCAAACAGGTAGCGCAGCACCACCACCGAGAAGGTAACCAGTACCATCAGAAGTACCAGCCATGAAACCTGGCGACCCGCCCAGTCAATGAAGGCGTCAAGTTTTACTGAAATTGTTTCCGCTAATTGTCCTGTCATGCCCCGAGTGCCCGTATGCATTAGCCCTTATCAAGCGGGCATTCTAAACGAAGCCTTATGACATATCGATACAGACTGGCATTTTAGTGACGTATCACGCGCTAAATACACAGTATTTGCACTAAAACTAACTAAATATACAATATTCAACATAATTATAACTTGATGGTATTGTCATGAAATGGAATAAAAAGACACTTTTACTCAGCATTTCTCTGTCCCTGTCTAGCGCTGCCATTCCAACGGCCAGGCTTTACGCAGAGAACACATTCAGCCTCGAGATGGCTAGAGCCTGTATTCAACTCAATTCTGATCTTGGCCTTGCCAGCCAGCAAATGCTCTCAACTGAATCGACAAAATCAGAATTAGCCAGCAAAATTCATTACCTTGAGGGTGTGATAGAGGAACGCCGTAGATTAATTGAACAACTTGATCAGGTGGCAACTGAACAGAACAACGAAAATTATAACCAGCTGGTTCAACAGTACGAAGACCTGACCACTGAGCGGAGAATTGCAATCGCTGAATACAATGAGACACATCAGCGACATGTAACTCAACATAACAGTGTGATCAGGCTGGAGCAGCGATTTAATAGACAGTGTCTGCAAAATATAAGTTTAACGGAAGAGGTTTATAGAGAAGCGTGTAAGGATCAGCATGTTCGATGGTGTAGCGCTTTCAACTTTAATTAATTGTTAATTTTAATCGCGCTTATAATTTCTTTTTATAAGCTTTTATTGTGTTCAGCTGCTAGTCTGTATATATCGGAGTCATTAGTTGATGGAGAGTTATAATGACTGAAAATACTACTAGTGAAAACAGCCTGCCGGAAGATGATCAACTGGTGAGCTGTGAAGTCTGCCTGAAATCTGTGCCCGCTTCTGAAGCTGATATTGTTGAAGCCAATGATTATGTGGCCTACTTTTGCGGTCTTGAATGTTACGACATCTGGCGCAATAAGGAAAAGCAGAGTGACAGTGCATAAGTCATTCCCTGCCAGTATTAATTTCATTACCGGCAGGGAATATATACTGCATACTATATAAAAATTACCACATTAAAAAATATTTATGTGCGTAGCAATCTATTTCCTGACACTATCAATAAAGCTGTTTATATCATTATAATAATTCATGTGTGACTGGATTGTATTGTGCCCCACACCTTCATAACGAATTACTTTAGCATTTGAATGCAAAACCGACTCCAGGTTCTTAAAATTCTCCTGTGAAATAATTTCATCGTTAGCTGCAGCCACAACCAGCAATGGCCCATTGTGACCAGGTAGATATTCAACCGTTGGAAACTGGTGCTTTAGTAGCAGACGAACTGGAAATATTTTATAATGATGTACAGCAACATTCTCCATGCTATCAAAAGGCGTAATCAGAATTAACCCTGCAACAGGTCTGTGTGCGGCAACATAGGCTGCAACAGATGAGCCCAGGCTTCTACCCATAATTATAAGTTTATCTGCCTCAATTATTTTTTTATCTAGCAAACTGTCATAAATCTCAAGCGCGCTCTGGTACAGGTTTTCCTGCGATGGCACAGACGACGACTCACCATAACCAGGATAATTCAGGGACAGGATCTGCCGAGCATTAAATCGCACAGCTTCATAATTCATATACACCGCATCTTCAGCGTTCCCGCCGAAATATAAAATGCTTTTCTGGCTATCTTTTCCAGTCACTACCTGCCATCCATGAATATCACTAACACTTGTCTTCAATCTTAATTCCTGATTATTGAATTTCGCATAGGCTGGCTTATCAATACCCGGTGGTAGAAATATCATTTTATCCTGCATTAAATACAGGAATATACTTACTAACATAAATACACTTAGCAGGAAAAAAATCAGATTTAGCATAGCTCTTAGTTTTATATCCATTTTATAGATGCAATAACTTGTCGAGTTCTTCTTTGGTAGGTAGCACTTCACGATGCTTATAAAATTTCTGTATTTCATCAACAACCTGCTGAGGCTTATCAACGATGGTTATCATATTTAAATTTTCACGCGTAATCATTCCCTGCTCACAAAGGCTATTAACGAACCAGTCAATCAATGGTGACCAGAATTTTTTATCCATCAGAATCACAGGTATACGAGGTGTTTTACCTGTTTGCAACAAGGTTAACATCTCTGCTAACTCATCAAGCGTACCGAAACCACCCGGGCAAACTACATATGCCGCTGCATATTTTACAAACATTACTTTACGTGCAAAAAAATGATCGAAATACAAACTCACATTCTGGTATTTATTCGGTATCTGTTCTTTAGGTAAAGAGATATTTAAGCCTATGCTTGGAGATTTCCCCATTGCCGCGCCCCGGTTTGCAGCTTCCATTACACCAGGTCCACCGCCAGATATAACTGAGAATCCGGCATTTGATAAAAGTTCTGAAACCTGTTGAGCTGTCTGGTATGCAGGATGATCTTCACTAATCCTTGCTGAACCAAATACGCTTACAGCAGGCTTAATGTGGCTCAACTGTTCGAAGCCATCAACAAATTCCGACATTATCTTAAATACACGCCAGGACTCCCGACTTAGCTCTGACTCTGCATCAACGCGATGATGCTGTTTGTCTGAACCAGTAGTGGATTTTTTTACCATTGCTTCACCATTATCGGTTTTATTAATGTCATAATACGCACTCTAAAATTCTGTACAATCATTTTCCGACAGGCATATGGCTAAAAAAACTCCACCACTAATCCTTGTAGATGGCTCTTCTTATCTGTTCAGAGCTTTTCATGCTCTACCACCACTGACCTCTTCAAAAGGCCAGCCAACGGGTGCCATCTACGGTGTCATCAATATGCTGAAGAAACTGGTTGATGAATATAAGCCCGAGCATATGGCTGTCGTATTTGATGCCAAAGGTAAAACATTCCGTAATGACCTGTACAAGGAATATAAGGCACATCGTCCACCGATGCCGGATGAGCTTCGCTCACAAATCGAACCCATTCACCAGCTAGTTGATGCACTCGGTTATCCACGCCTGGTAGTACCTGAAGTGGAAGCTGATGATGTTATCGGGACCCTGGCAAGGGAAGCCGCTGAAGCAGGCTACGAAGTGCTTATTTCAACAGGTGATAAGGATATGGCTCAGCTTGTTACCGACAGGGTCAGCCTGATTAATACGATGAATAACCACATCAGCACCCCTGAAACCGTGGTAGAGAAATTTGGTGTTCCTGCCGAAAGAATTATCGACTACCTCGCACTGATTGGTGACACCTCGGACAATATCCCCGGGGTACCCAAGGTAGGTCCTAAAACTGCGGTGAAATGGTTAAATCAGTATGACTCTGTCGAAAATATCATCTCACATGCAGATGAATTCAAGGGCAAGGTCGGTGACAACCTGCGCGATAGCCTTGATCAGTTACCCCTTTCTTACAAGCTGGCAACCATCGTCTGCGATCTTGACCTGGAGATGAAACCGGATGATCTCAACCTCAAACC
>JBFHVK010000165.1:0-6370 GCA_041589615.1 Gammaproteobacteria bacterium
ACTACAGGCTGCTTACGCTTCTTTAGAACGGCAATTTCTTCTGCTGTGTGCTGAATCCCGTTGTAATAATCTCGACGCGTGCGGGCTTCCTCATGTCCTAATTGGGTATGCTCCATGAATGTTTCGTAATATCTTACGAGCCTTTCATGTATTATATTGTTTTCCAATCGTCTTCGCCTTCATCGTCTGAGTAGCCGTAATCACTACGGTTCTGTTTAACTGTTTCCCCTGGATAATCGCCTGACCATACTTTATCTAAGATACGGCCAAACAATCCGCACACATCAACCTTGTCGTCAAATGTGCCTGTAGGGAATCTAATTAACTGGTTTATAAGTTCATCACCCCATTCTGTGTATGGAATGTAAACTTTGCCCTGTGCCGCCATTGCTTGAAATGACCTACACATAGTCGGCTTGTCTTTGGTTGTTGGTATCCATTCAAGCTGACAATAATCGCGCCTCTCGTCCATTCTACGGGCCAGGAAAGGCTCAACGCTTCTACGTATTGGCCCCCCTTCTGCCGCCCATAAAAAAGGCTCATGTTTAGAGATGAGGTCTAGTTGCTCCTCAATCCAAACATCAGCCGTTTTCTGTCCTGACCACCAATCTACAATAAATAAATTGTTCTCTGGGCTTATCCCGCAAACTCCATGCTCTGTAAAATCCCCGCCGCTATCTGTAACCGCATAATCGCTTGCACCGTATTTATTCAGATAATCCGGCGTATCTTCTACCTTGTACCGCTTGAAGTACTCTTTCTTAAAATAAATACCTTCGTCTGGTTGTGGCTTCTGCTGGTAGAGTGCCGACCAATCACGAGGGCCGATTGCATTTTTAATACGCTTAAGCGACTTAAGGTTGTACCAGTCAGGCCACAAAGCTTCCTCTTTGTCTGTGCCTTCGTTTTTAATCGCTGGTAGGTCGATTATTTTCCATTTATCGCCGCCCTTGTCTTGCTCTGCAATCAATCTGCCTGCAAGGTCGTCTTCATGCCATCTTGTGAGGATTAAAACAATCGCACCGCCTGGCATTAAACGGGTATAAAGCGTCGAGGTGTACCAATTCCAGACCTTTTCCCTGATTACTTCTGAATCAGCGTCTTCTCTGTTCTTAAACGGGTCATCTATTAGCGCTATATGCGCTCCACGCCCTGTTATTGGGCCTCCAACACCTACAGCCACATATACCCCTTGCTTGTTCGTGTGCCACCTGTTAGCGGCCTTAGAATCCTCTGCAAGTGATACATCAGGGAATACATTTTTATAGTCTTGTGAGCTAACTATATTTCTGACTTCTCGACCAAAATCTAGCGCGAAGTCTCCCGAATAAGTCGATGTTATTATCTGTTTGTCTGGATTCCTTCCGAGTACCCATGATGGGAAACGTCTTGAAGCCAATTCAGATTTTGTGTGCCTTGGTGGTGCCTGAATGATTAAACGGTCAACTTCGCCCCGTTCTACTTCCTCTAGTGCATCGGCTATTATCTGGTGATGTTCAGCCGCTTCAAAGTCTGGCTTTGTGTACTTAGTGAACGCTAGAAGACTTGCTTTCGCTGCCCTTCTGTTCAGAATCTCCTGTGCTGCCACTTGCGGCGATATTGAGGAGTTCAGCTTCCGATAATTCGCGCTCATTGTTCACCGTTATATCTGCTGTCATTTCAACACTGGATAAATTTGGTAATACCTTGTCCAGTCGTTTAAAGTTAATATCAGCCCTTAGTCTTAAGGCGCTTACCTCTGCTGGTGTTATGTCTTTGTAGTTTTTCTTAAGTGTTTCATCTATGTCTTGAAGTTGACGTAGGTATTCCCTAGCCTTTAATTCTTCTCTCAAGGCTTCCTGTCTTATCTCTTTATTTTTCTTTGCAAAACTTTTAGGCATATCAATAACTTATGTCATTTAGGGGTTAGACATAATCCTATGTTGGGAAGGCATCATTCTGCCATCCTGCATTAGTAGTTATATCGGCTTTAAGTGCCGCCCCAGAGTCGCCTGTCGGGTCGCTTACTGTATCAGTGTAATAAGTAGTCGGGTTAAATACCCCTATACCGTCCACGCTTGAATCCAGTGTTGCTGTTCCTAAGAAAACGTCATTAACAGAAGCCGCGTGACCGTCAGTAGTATCTCCGACATTAAGCGTTCCAGCCCTTAAGCCGAATGTTTCTTTACCTGCATCGGTGTTAGCGCCGTCTTCATATACGTTACCTTCTGAGTACATCTGGCCATCTTGACTGGCACTTGCTGCTGTTGTTTGCCAATTATAAATGTACGAGTTGTATATATGGGCTTTTCCGTACCGGAGCAAAGGACATCTCTCGTTTACACCATCAAAGAAAGTGTGTTCTATTGTGCATGTGATATCTGTATCGACTGCTTGAGTAGCCGAAGCACCTAATAACGCACCAAATCCGCCTGAGAACTTACAATAAGACAGGGTTGCATCTCGTGCTGGTGGGTATGTGTCACCGGCTATAGTAGTCTGCTTGTAAGAGGTCTGTCCGCCTGACGATGTAAAGGTACACTTATTTGTCCATATACCTTCTACGTTATTCACAAAACCCAAGCCCGTTCCTAAGCTGCTTGTAAACTTAAGATGTGTTAGCACATAGTTAGATAGGGAGGGACTGGCTGCATTCTGCCTCGCTTGGATACCATAATCATCAATGGTTATATCCGCGCCTCTACCATCTATAGTTATATCGTTTGTGCTTATATTGGCTAAACCTGTTAGCGTGATTATCCAAGTAGACGATGCTGTAAACTTGATCCACGTAGGACCAGAAGCATCAAGTAATGCCTGCTTAAGACTTCCCGCCCCAGAAGCGTTAGAGTTAGTCACCGTGACGACTGTTCCGCCTTTACCCCCAGTAACACCCCACGCCTTAGCAAAGCCTGTCATGTCATCAAGTATTAATTCATGAGCAGGATCATTATCAGTAATAGTAACTGTAGTAGAGGTAGTTGTTCCTAATGATATACCAGAGCTAGGATTGGAAAGTGTCACAGTAAATGTCTCATCCACCTCTGCATCGGTATTCTCTAGGATAGGTATTGTTATATACTGTGTAGCCACATCCACGGCAAAAGTAAGTGTTCCTGATGTGCTGGTGTAATCAGTCCCCGCCGTGGCCGTTCCATCGGAGGTAGCATAATCTACTGTACCCGCAAACTGTAAATTGCTTGTTCTATTAACAGCTATGGTTACGCTTCCCGCGCCTTCATCTACAGAATAAGTGGAGGACGCGATATTCATTACCCCGCTAACTGGCAATAGTGGGGGGGTGTAGCCGGTTGCATAGCTTGGAGTAATAGTTAATTCGATGATTCTCTCTAGTGTTTCACTGGCTGTAGTTATTGTGTTTACTACTCTATAAAAGCCTGGTCGCCCTGTTACCGTACAGCTTGCAGTGGTGTTTGTATTAGACTCACTAGCTATAGTGATGTTGTCTTCACTTGACCATGTGGATGTGGATATAGTATCCGTGTCTAATTCACCAGCCCAATTAACTACATAAGCTTTTACTGAGTTTTCACTCTGTTTAGCTTTTAGTCTGTCTGTTGATAGTGCGTTTAGTATCATATTAAATCAGCCAGCCCATTATTAATGGATTTAACTCTTTTCCTTTTAATCTTTGTCTCGCCTGTAGGGGCTTGAATGCCTCTTTTTTTATTGCCCTTAAAGCCTGAATCTATTATTTCAACACCGGTTCCTAGCCTTATGCTCTCAAGGCCGTAATCAGAGTCGTTTCCGTTACAATTCCTTAATACGTGATGATTACCGCCATTTACAGCGAATGCTTGTGCGCCATTTCCGTAAGAGTCTGTGTCTATTGCTGCATTATTGTTGCCAAGGTGCGAAAGATTTACACCAGACCCGCCGTTGTATCTGGTAATAGATCGTGTAATAACTGAATTAGAGGTATGGTCATCATGTACTATTCCCGCCGCCTCTGTTTCATATGTTCTATTATGTGATTCGTCATAGCCGATATATTCAGCCAGGCAGTTATCAGTTATCACGCCCTTACACGCATAAAGGCTTGAGGTTGAATAAGCTGTAAACCCGTGTGTTGATTTGCCTTTGCTGTACCTTGCTGTGCAATTGCTTCTTAACACAGAATGCCCATATTTAGGTAAAACCTTAAAACAATGAAAACCAGCATTGCCAAACAATAAAGAATCGCAGCCGTAAAAATTTACATTGTCTGTATTGCCTGATATCTGCTCAACCGCAAAACCATAGCGGCCATCGTTGTAACTGGTAAAATCATATAGATTTACATTCTCTAAACCGGCACTTCTTATATGAACATTGTCATAGATAGCGCCTGATACCGTCTTTACGCCTTTATTAGCGTATAAATTTGTATTGCTTCGGGTTATATATATACAAAAGTCTTTCTCATTTTCTACATGAATCGAGCCATTATCTTTTTCATAATCTAAATAGATATTCAACCAATCACCCGCGCCGTTGACGCTTAGTTGCTCCCTGTGTGATCCGCAAATTGTTATCTCACTATCAGATATGGCGTTAAAATTTAACGCACTTAGCCCATTTAGCGCGTCTTCATAAGAAGCGCCATTATTCAGCCCATAATTGGTATCAATTTTAGGCCGGACAAATATCAAGACAATACCTGCATTATGCCTTTTGCATAGGTGATGCCTTGCGCCCACTTACCGAACGAGCCAGGATGAATATTTGATGTCTGGAAAAGTTCTGTATTTAACGAATGCCCGCCAAAATCAGTGAACTGGTCAACAACAATAACGCGCCCCGTATAGCCGTTAGATGCTGCCCATGCTGGCATAGCGTTAATGACTGTGTTCACGCTATCCACATACCCATCATAGGCTGTTGATTGATAGTCTGGAGAGCTTAAACCATCACCATTTCTTAAGCTTGGCACTGTCCCCAAAATAACATATTCAACCGTGTCACTATCTAGTAGTGTGGTCAGGTCTGTTTCTAGGCCTGTTTGAATTTGTGAAGTTGTCACACCCACATTCATAGCGATGGCGTCATTTGTCCCGCCTCGATAACATACGATTCTAGGTTTTTTAGCTAATGCACCCGCTAACTGTCCAGAAATAGGCGTTGCTGACGCATAAATAGTTTCACCAGATACGGCGTCATCTATATATATATTTGCCCTTAAGCCATAATCAGCTAAATGCTTTTCTACTGCGAACTGTACTGAACTACGCCAAGGCTCAGCCTTTAATGATAGGGTGTCTGTTTGACTTTGTGCGATAAAGCTATCACCCACAAAGACAACATCTGATAGCAGTGGATGAGATGAAAATGAAACCGGCTTATATGATACGGTTAAATTTTTGTAATATTGCCCACTAAGTACAGGCCAAACACTACCAGGCACAGAACCTATTGATAAGTATCTTAACTCACCGCCACCAACAGTAAACCCTGCTGTGGTTGATGAAAAAACTTTGACGCCATTAAAATAGCATTCTCTTTTTGCTCCATCCCATGCAAGGGTAACTCTGCAATACTCACCATTTGCATAGCAAATTGATTTACCCGTATTAAAATAGTCGCCCTCTGCGCCATGCTGTAATTTATAGCCGTGTCGGTTATCTGATGAATATGTATTCAACAGCATAAATGAACCAGTGTTATTATCTGCGGTGTTTGCGCCAAAATGAACCGCATCCGCTGTCGCATCCCCATAATGGTCATGTCCGCCATGAGGCGAAGGATTCCCCGTGCCTTCTGTTGCAGTCAGATATTTAGCTTGTGTCTCGAATGAAATTTGTCCCGCTGAATCCAGCCTTGTGTCATAGCTTCCAATATCAAAAACACAACACCCAGCCGTGGCCCCTTTTATTCCGTTGCTGTCTACTGTTGCGCCGGTTCTCTCAGTCCCTCCATTAGATGTTATGTCAGCGCTATCTGTTAAAGCACATTCGAGTACAACGCTGCTATCACCGGAGTTATAAGGTAGTATCATTATTTTACACCGTGAAAATATCTGAGCGCTGGCGTTTCAGCGGTTGCCCCGTCTTTCAAAACCCTAATACGTGTGAACTTGCCTTCTAGTGTCCCCATGTCACCGGCTGGGATTGTTAATACAAATGTCCCTGTTGCTGTGGCGTCATGCAAACGAACAGCGGAAGGCGTTAACAGGTAGTTTGTCCCATCGTCCGAAACATATACATCCATAGGGTCTGTTGCTGATGTATTAACAAAATTATGGATGTTATAAGCTGATATATCACCAGACGTATATATCACAGTGTTATCTGTTGTTGTTGCGCCACTTGATGAGCCTTTTAGATTTACATATTGCGGAAATGTGCCGTAACTCCAAACTGAATCGGATGAAGTTTTTACGTGTGCATTGCCG
>JBFHVK010000166.1:0-6366 GCA_041589615.1 Gammaproteobacteria bacterium
CTGATACCGGGCAATAAATTGTTTAGTCATACTCTCCTCGTTGTTAAATCAAATAGAACAGGAGAGTTCTTATGAGGAATCAAAAATATAGTTTACAGCGTCCGTTTGTTGGAGTTCTGGCATTATCAGTTGCAGGTTCGGTATTTGCACAGGGCATTGAGCGTGATAATGCAGAAATCTGGCATCCAAACCCTGAACAGCTTGAATCAACAGCTGAAGTAGACAAGTTGCCAGGAAGTTACGAGGATGACGGAACACTAGTGCTGGAAAACGATGGGAAAATGACGCTGGATATTGATTTGTTAGTGAAAGAATCCGGTATGTCATATGCTGAAGCGGTAGATGCAATTAATGCGCAGGATGAGTTTGCTCGCTATGCAGACAAGTTAATGGCAAAGTTTCCTAACAGAATTGCACGTATGTGGAAGGAACCAGCTCCCAGTACAAAATCACATATCCAGTTTGTAGGTAAAGTTCCTGCTGAAGTTATGGATGAAGTGTTTATGAATAAGGTGCCTGCGCATGTTTCTATTACCGGTGGAGGTTCAATTTCCTTTCAGGATAATATAAGGAGAGCACAAGTAGCAGCAAAGGGTTTAAGAAAAGCGGGTTATAAGCGGTCGCTTTCTTTTTATGATCCTTCAACAGACAGTATCCAGCTTGAGGTTAAAGTGTCAAAAGGTGCTGCCCGTCCTGATCCTGGTGAAATTCTACGTGCGGTCCAAGAAGGGTTAAGAGGTACGGAACTGAGTGAGCATATTCGTAGTATTACAGGTAAAGATTTAAAAATTAAGACGGTATATGGTGAAGGTGAAATCATGGAGTTTGATCATGTGCGTGGTGGTAACTGGATACAGGATGATGGATTTCGCGAGTGTACCAGTGGCTGGTCGGTTAGTGGGCCGAATGGTGACGGCTTTATTACGGCTGCACATTGTACAGGCATTAATGGTTTTGAAGAAGCAGGTGGGCTTGTATTTAGTACAACCTGGAGAGACCAGGAATTTGGAAGTGGTGATGTTGAATATCATACTACAGGGCATATCGCGCTAGATGATTTTTATGCAACGGCTACTGAGATTCGTGATGTAAATGATATACGTTCATGGTGGAGTATGTTTGGTGGAACTGTATGTGAATATGGTCGTTCATCAAATACGCGTACTTGTAACCATACTGTCAATGGGCTGTTAGTCACGGTTAATTATTCAATCGGTACTGTAAATAACCTTATTCGTGTTACAGGAGATAATAGTATTGGTGGAGATAGTGGTGGTGGCTGGTCGTACAATTACACGGCATGGGGAGTGCACAGTGGTTCGAATGGATCACAGTCATACTTTACTCCGGCAGATCTGGCAGAATCAGCGCTAGGAGTAACAATTAAGCGCTAATCGTAATAAAGGTCGGTGGCAGGTAGGAGGCGATGTTTTCTACTTGTCACTGTTTTAATATGGATGGTAATAATGATGACTTTACAGGGTTTGATTACAACACCAGGATCAGGGAATGTTCTGCTTAAGGCTATATGGGGCATCATGTTTTATTACTATCTGTAGTTCTTACAGGCCTTATTCATAGAAAAAAATAAATAGTAGTAAATAGGGAGATTTAATTTTATATAAAATTTGCTATTGTTTTTGATGGAAATTAGGCTTGTGTATCGTGTGAGTCAACTTATCATGTATTATCCAGCTTAGTGCTACAATACAACATATACGGTTAGCAGACCTCCAAAATATAGTATGAGTAACATTACGCTTTCCAGTCCAATATTGCCGGGACCCTGGCGTTCACGATAAATTAATCCCATAAGAAGTATGCTTGTCATTAACATTGAGATGGCAAGCCAGAACTGTTCTGAGCTTGATAAAGCGGCATATATTGGACCATCCCTGTAGGCAAAATCAGATGCAGCAATGAAAAGTGTATCGAATGCGTTGCCGCCGATAATGTCGCCAACGGCCAGATTGAGCGCGCCCATCCTGACAGCGGTAACAGCAACCACGAGTTCTGGAATTGATGTTGAAACAGCGGTAAAAACACCGCCAACAATGCCGTGAGACAGACCGGTTTTATCACCAAGTGGAACAGCAAGCTGTGAGAGAGACCAGCCGGCCAGGGCGACAATCATTGCATATATAGTAAAACGTACCCAAAGCTCTCGGGATGTGTCGTGCCTGCGAGAATGATGGCTTACAGATTCGCGTGGTGTATCGGGTGTTCGACGTGGAAGCCACATAGGCATGGCGTGAGTGCGAGCCAGCAGGTGTACTCCAAATCCATAGACAAAAATAAGGACAATGGTTGCTGGGTGAATATTGAAAACGCTCAATGTTGGGGTAGACATAGCCAGTGCGTGTATACCCAGCAGGGTTATAAGAAGCGCAGACATAAACAGGTTTTCAGCGGATGCAGCAGCATGTTCCAGGTTTGCTCGACGGTATGCAATATCTGCGATGGCAAGAAATGCAGTTTGAGCGGCAATACCACCCAGCCCATTACTCACAGCCAGTTCGGCATAGCCTTCGGCAGCAGCAGTGATAGAGGTAGTTATTCCGGATAGTGATGTGGAAGCACCTATGAATAGTGCTCCCATAAGAGCCTCGCCAAGGCCGGTGCTATGAGCAAGATCTCGGGCTGTTGTGGTCATTTTAATCCCGAACCATCCGATTATCGCTGCTGAGGCAGCAAAGGCAGCAATAATAAGAGACAGAGGCCATACAGTCAGGTCTATCATGCAAGTATACCGTTAATCGAATTTATGATGCAGTAACGAAGCTTAGAATAAACAGCTCGGGTTAGTAAAATGGCTATAGATAAGAGTATATTATTTTCTTTGTGTAAGTATTGAAAGATATTAAAAACTTATGAGATCAATATAATTACAATGAGTTAAGAGCAAGCGGATGTAGTGCAATAGTACAGCAGGGCCGAAATAGAGGTGTCTTACTGGTCGCCATATGCTGTTGGCAGGTGCTAACGGATGGTGTAGAAGGGAAGGTGCATTCAGCTGCTCACGTTAGATCGTTTATCACTTAATAGCCGGCATTTTATGGAGGTACGCTCATTGCCTATATATGGGAAGGATAGTAGAATTTAAGGGTGATCCATAATGGATTATCAGTTTAATGTATGAGCGACAGGCAAAACAGGAATTCGAAACATGGCTTTAGATCAACTCGAAGCATTTTTAAAGAAAATGCAGTCAGAACCTGAACTTAAAAATCAGGTGCTCGCTCAATCAACCGCAGATGATGTTGCGCGAATGGCACTAAAGCTTGGTTATGAGTTTTCAGGTGATGAACTGCTTAGAATGTCAGGTAAGAAAGTTGGCAGTGTTACTGTTATAAAGAATGACATACCTGGAGAGTATAATTAAAGAAGTTTTGGTACCTGATTATGCAGGTATAGTAAGCCCCTCCTTGTTCATATTTTATTAAAACAGAAGTATGTGGCTAAAGCCATAATGGCCCTGCACAGGCTAGAAACTTCAGGGAATGAACGTCAAGATTTGCTGTTACTCATATCTAAGAAAACGCAACTAAACATCTTTAAAACGACTTCAAAAACTATATGTGGCCACTTTATCAGGAGAACAGGGGAAATACAGTCGATAATTCCGTATTAAATCAGTGAGTGGTAACCAGTGTCATAATAAGATATGGAAAGGCTCATTGCTCTTCTGAGGGATGAGAGACACCCGTGAATTTATAAATGAGTCCGCTAAATGGTTTATTCATAGGGCGGAAAACATAAGCTGCTGCTGCAGGCATCAAAGTATAGAAAAACCTTTCTTCGTTATCCTGGGCGACAAATAGAACCAGGACGGCAATGATGATTAATGTAATTAAGCTATAAATGATCCATGCCATTTTGGTATAGTGTGCATACCGGTCATTCATATTTTCAGTCATATTCTTTAGCTCCTTATTGTCTTTGTTAAATATACCAGTAATTTAATAGCAACGCTCATAAAATTAGAAAAAATGAGTCTTTCAATATGCAGATAGAGTGTCACATATACCAACATTAATGAATTATTATATTTTTAATATGAATATATATCTATTCCTGCTTTATACCTTTCTCGTGCTTTATAAAATCAAGTGGAATGATAATATCACCGTGAAGTGATGTCTGCTGAATAATTGCACCTGCTTGATTCAATCGTTCAATGGTTGATCTGGAAGGGTAGCCACGTATATTATCTTTATTGGTAGATATAATAGCTGTTTCAGGTTTTACATATTGTAAAAATGCAGTGCTTGATGCGTCATTGGCACCGTGATGACCAACTATAAGGGTTGATATATCTGTCGGTAATGTTTTTCTAGATAAAAGCTCTTCTTCGGCCTGCCTGTCTGCATCGCTCATTACAAGTATGTTGCTATCATCTATTGCAATATTGATAACCAAAGAATGGTGATTGAGGTTATTGTTGATAAATTTATAAGGCCATAAAATCATCATCCTGAAATCATAAAATAGAATATTGTCATTTGCAGACAGGCATTGGTGTTGTTGGTCATGCAATAATGCTTCATGTGTCCATCGTGTAATATCAGGCTGGATGTTTTCAGGAAGAGGATGGCAGTTTGAAAATATTTTCGCTGAAGGAAATTTTTCTTTCAACCTGAAGTAACCGCTTGCATGATCAGGGTGAAGGTGTGTAAGAATAATACCCTCAATGTTTTCTACGCCATATCTCCGCAGTTTATCAAGTATATTTACGCTTTGACCGGGATGGCCTGTGTCGATTAGCCAGCCATTAGTGAAGTGCTGGATAAGCACAGACTGACCCTCTTTGACATCAAGTGCGATGATGCGAGTTTGAGCATGTATCTGTGATATGAAGAAAAGGGAAAGTATGATGAAAAGCTGTAAAGTTTTTATCATTGCTGTTTCCAGGATATATACGCGAAAATAGCACCTGCTAATGAAGCAATAATATTAACAGCAATATCAAATAAATCACCGACTCTGTCCGGTAGGTAGTGCTGTAATCCTTCATCCATAATGGAGGCGCTAATACAAATGCCTATTGCGATTTTAGGAGAAAAAATTAACATAGTTAAAAACCCAAAACTACCGAAAACAATAAAATGCACTCGCTCTTCAATAATGGGCATAAAAAAAGGCACAACCAGGAATAATGGAAGAAACCAGGCTAAATGCCAGATCTTTTGATAAGCATGTCTCTTGATTAGCCAGTAGATGGCTTTTGATGATATAAGTAGTAAAGCAAGCGCGATAATTAGAGTTAGCTGGTCAGGATCTAAATTATCTTTTACTAGCTTTTGAAGGGATCTTCCATATATAGACAATAATGGTATTATTGTAAGGCTGATCAGCCATAATGATTTTACTGGTAGAGTGTTAGTCTTCAACTGATATCCCGAAACTATTTTGTGATAAATAAATATATACTAGAATATGTGAAGTGATATTTCATTAAAAAACTGATAAACAGGCATTAGATAAATCGATTCTAATGCTCTTGTGCCTGGTTGCTTGGTGTGTAAAGAGATTTGCTTTTTTATAATAGATTTGATTAAACATTTAACCAATATTGTAGTGCAGGCGTAATAGTTGTTTTAAAGTTGAATGAAGTATTTTGTTAAATACCAAGTCCACTATAGGCCATGCCATATTTTTACAGCTGAATAAGCGACAACAATAATACCAAGTGCCAACATAATGTAGTAGGTAGCAAAAAATAGTCGCTGTTGTTTTGGCGCACCTGTTCTAATACCCTCGTGTTTAAAGCTTAAAAATTTAGCCGCTTCACGCCCCGCAGTATCTATGAATATAGCGCCACCAAATAATCCAAATAAAGGCCAGACTGAACTATTTACCACCATAAGGACGCCTGAAATAGGCATCCAGGGCAATGTAACCAGATCCCAGTATGCGGTATATTTCTCTGCTCTTTGTAATAAAACATCTGTCTCATTAGGGTTTTCTTGTAATCCTAACTTCTGGGCAAGAGGGAAATTTACAGACGAAATAAGTTGGCCTACATAAAGAATACCTGGAAATATAATAAGCAACCATCCTAAAGTTAATTGCATTTTGTTATCCTGCATTTAGTGTTGTTGTTATCAATGATGCGAATGTGCCTGAAAATATACTTTTTAGGCTTTAATATAAATATTAACTGTCATTTTCATGTTTTTTTATATTCTTATGATTGGTTTCACGAGTGACTGTTCTCTCATACCTTTCCCTCTCGGATTTGTAAAATAATTTTAAGTGATAAGCTGCTTTATTGTAAGCTTTTGTGGTTAACGCTTGTATTTTAAGAGCTCCCACTCGAGCGTATCCAAATGCAATACGCATTATAGTTAATTCTCTAAGAAGAAA
>JBFHVK010000167.1:0-6346 GCA_041589615.1 Gammaproteobacteria bacterium
AGCGTTGAAATAAGCTACTCTTCACTGATGCAGTCGATGTCGCAACAGGTTTATATGAATGATTCACAGGGGGCATCATTTGCATCATCCCGGCACTCCAGTGCCGAGGTGCAGTTTGAATTTTCAGTGAGAGGCGAACTCGATCAGGCAGAACAGCAGGCTATCGATGCCCTGTTAAAAGACCTGGGTAAGGTGGCCAGCCGGTTTTTTGATGGCAATGTAAAAGCGGCGTTCAATGCGGCAATGGAGATTGGTCTTGATACTGGTGAGCTGAAAAGTCTGTCGATGGATTTGCAGCAGACCACCGAGATACGTAGCCTGGAACGATACCAGAGCACTGAGCAGCTGTCTGGCGCTCCAATGCAAAACAGTCGCCAAGGGCCGAGGGATGCACTGGATGTATTATCTCAGTTGCAGCAACTACTAGAACAGGCCAGGCAGACTACATCTGTAGAACAGCCGGAAAATGCTTTCAAGCAGTTACTGGCGGATATGCTGGATATGATGGAGCCTTCATTTGAGCCTGCACTGAAATCCTATATAAAGCAGAGTCTGCAACAACTTTAGCCTGCGTTATCTCCGCTAATGACCGTGCCCGGCAGGTCATCTTCAGTATGCAGATGGTCATCTATAAGCAGGTCTTTTTTGAGTGCGTCTTCATCAATGTTTGCGCCTAGATGCCTGGCAATATTGCGTAAGTCTATTTCTGCATTTTCCAGGCAGGATGTCCCGCCAGGTGAAGGTGTCATATTGAAAATAGCACCAATGCCGGTGTCGATCTTGGCTTCACCCATCAGCAGTTTGCAGTTGTCCTTGTCTATTAATTGTGGCCGGATACCGCCCACCTTGTTGGCGAATTTCAGGTCGCGAAATTTAAGTGAAGGAATGATTTTACGAACATCCTTAAGGAACAGGATTTTTCGAATTAAGGGTATTTCGAACAACATGTTCTTCAACATGTAGTTGCGGATATCTTTAACGCTGAGTAAATCCCAGAGTACTTTTGCTACCTTCCTGTCAAAGCGGAATACCTGCAGGAAATCAGGCAGGGTTTTAAAGTTATAGCGTTCCAGTATGGGTAGCGCGAGAGCTGTAGGGCCGAAGCGGGTTGCGCCAGGCACCAGAACATCCGGGTCGCCATGGATTGCAGCGAAGGGTAAGGCATCATTCTGCACTGTATACACCTTGCCATTAAGCACATGCGGTGTGAAATAGTAGCTGCCAGCGATGGGTAGCACCGAGTAGTGATGCCCATAACCCATGTCATGCGCCAGTTTCAGACTGTGTCCACCCGCACAGACCACCAGTGAACGAGTGCGATAACAAATGCCCTGGGTTTCTACGATAAAACCCTGTTTATCCAGTTTGATGTGGTCAACATACTCGTTGTAGTGCATATCAACCGTTTTATCGGTATGTTTCTCAGCTTCAAGCTCGGCCTGGCGAACGAATGAACGTGACAGTGCCTCGAAGTTCACTGCGGTATATTCATCGGTTGAGCCAAGGGCAATGATTTCATCATCGCGAAATTTTTCTCCCTGCATCGCGACGTTCGGTTCAATCCGTGCAATGGCCTTTTTGTCCAGCAATTTTAGCCTGGGGTAATGTGGGCCAAAAATATCGAAGCGCTTTTTCAGTAGTTCACATTCATCTTTGCCGACACCAAGCACCATTTTCGGGTATTTGAAAATAATATGGTGAGCATCCGGCTGGGCAACAGCATAATTCCTTAGCATGCTTGCAGCACGTTTTACCTTGAGTGCTTTTTCCAGTGTGTAATTGGTTTCGATATCCCCACAGTGCAGGGTCTGGCTATTGTTGCTTGAGAGTGAATTTACCCTGGCAGGTGCGGCGTATTTATCAATAACACCGATGTGTTTTATATCGGTATAGCGAGTACTCAGGTAAAGCAGGGCACTACCGGATACACCGGCGCCGACAATTAGAAGGTCATACTGGTTGATCGACATGGGGCTCTCAGCAGGCTGGGTTACGTCAAAAATTAACCCGCATTTTAGCCTAGATTGGTTTCGATTTGGGGTAGAATGCACAGACTTTTATTCGGTGACAGAAAAAACATGGCAATTCAGTGGTTCCCCGGGCATATGCACAAGGCGCGCAAAGAGATCAAGGAGATCATGCCCAAAATTGATATGATTATAGAGGTGCTGGATGCGCGTATCCCCTATAGTTCTGAGAATCCACTGGTTGCAAAACTGCGTGGCGACAAGCCCTGTATTAAGCTTCTGAATAAATCGGATCTGGCAGATCCTGAGGTAACCCGACAGTGGATCGATTATTTCCAGGCGGAACGCAATATTAAAGCTAAAGCCGTTTCTCAACAGCAACCCGCAGACATAAAGCAGACGTTGCAGTTATGTCGGCAGTTTTTTCCCGAGCGTAATCTTTCAGTCAGGCCGCTTCGGGTTCTGATTATGGGTATTCCCAATGTCGGTAAATCAACGGTGATCAACACCCTTACCGGGAGAGTGATTGCCAAAGTAGGCGATGAGCCAGCAGTAACCAGACAGCAGCAACAGATTAACCTGGGTAATGGTATTCTGTTAATGGATACTCCAGGCTTTCTCTGGCCAAAGATACATAATGTAAACAGTGGCTACAGGCTGGCAGTGACCGGAGCGATCAAGAACACCGCAATGGAGTTCGAAGATGTGGCTACATTTGCTGCAGGATTTCTGAGCAGGTCCTATCCTGAAAAGCTAAAGCAGCGCTATAAGCTCGATCAGTTAGCGGACGATGAGCTGGAAGTGCTGGAAAGTATCGGTCGCAAGAGAGGTTGTTTGCAGGCGGGTGGGCGAGTTAACCTGCATAAGGCTTCCGAGCTGCTGTTAAATGAGTATCGAAGTGGCCAGATAGGCGCGATTAGCCTTGAAACGCCGGCTATGGTGATTGAAGAAATCGCCTTAATGCGCGACTCGAATGACGAGTCATCCTGATAAGTCAAAAAAATATACCAGACAGTCCAATATCAGCAGAATAATTCTGCCAGTCTATACTATAAATACATCTGAATAATCTGTGCGTATCCTGAACCAGATCAGGTAAGCGGGCAGGTAAAAATCAACAAAAATTATTATCGGATATCCGTAATGCTTAATAAATTCAATATCAGAACCCTCCTGGCAGTCAGCTTTAGCCTGGTGTTATTACTGGTTACGCTGGTGAATATACCTGTTGTGCTTACTACTGTGTCGTCAGTTGTATCAGAAGCGGAGGAGCGTGAGCTTAAAAAACTGTTTGAGCAGGCCAGGGGAGAGATGGAATCAGAAGGGCGGCTCGCGAATGCGCTGGCCTCATTGATTGCCAATGTTGATATATTTAGTGAAATGTTTGCTAATGGTGAACGAGAACAGCTGGCTGAGGCACTGGTGCCCGCATTCAAGGTGATGAAGAGTGACTTTCATGCGCGCCAGTTCCAGTATCATACCCCACCCGCAACATCATTTCTGAGAGTACATAAACCCCAGAAATTTGGTGATGATCTTTCATCATTCCGCAAAACAGTTATTGCCACTAATCGAACAAAACAGAATGTGGTAGGTCTTGAAAAAGGTGTTGCTGGCCTGGGTGTGCGTGGCATATCACCCGTATTCTACAAGGGTGAGCATCTGGGCTCGGTTGAATTTGGGATGTCATTCGGGCAGCCATTTTTTGAACAGTTTAAAAATAAAACAGGTGTTGATATTTCTCTCTACCTCAGTCGTGATAGTGGTTTCGAGACTTTTGCCTCGACCCTGAGTGGTGAGGGTGTATTGAGCAACGCAGAACTGTTTGATGCAATTGATTCACCTGTGGTGTTGCAGCGGCATCACAATGATATGGAGCTAGCAGTTTATGCTTACAGGGTGAATGATTTCAACGGCGAGTCCATAGGCGTAATGGAAATTGCCATGGATCGCAGTCACTATGCAGCTGCGATAAATACAGCACGAAATACAGCGGTCATGATTGGTGTTATATCACTGGTGGTAGGACTGATGATAGCAGCCTTTATTGGTCGACTGATTGGTGGCCCGCTGTGTCAGGCGGTTGCAGCGATGACTGAAATATCCGAAGGCGAGGGTGATCTTACACGTCGTCTGGATGACTCAGGTGATAATGAAATCAGTCGACTGGCCAGAGCCTTTAACAGCTTTGCAGAAAAAGTGCGTGGGCTGGTGAGTCAGGTATATGGTTCAACTACGCAGCTGGCATCAGCGGCTGAAGAAATGTCAGCCATTATGGAAGAAACTAATCGAGGCACTCAGCAACAGCAATCTGAAACCAGCCAGGTTGTTACCGCAATGAACGAGATGACGGCAACAGTGCAGGAAGTTGCGCGTCATGCTACTGACGCCGCGGAAGCCGCTAATAGTGCAGACAAGGCATCAGCAGAAGGTAAGCAGGTAGTCATTAATACGATGAAAGCGATTGAGAGTCTGTCATCTGAAGTACATTCTGCGGCAACCGTTATAAGTCAGCTAGAAAAAGACAGTGAGAATATAGGTACTGTACTGGATGTCATCAAGGGTATTGCCGAGCAGACTAACCTGCTGGCATTGAATGCGGCAATCGAGGCTGCTCGTGCCGGTGAGCAGGGGCGTGGCTTCGCCGTGGTGGCCGATGAAGTGCGTACACTGGCAAGTAAAACACAGCAGTCTACCCAGGAAATACAGGAAATGATCGAGAAACTCCAGGCCGGTGCCCAGTCTGCGGTTAAAGTGATGGATGACAGTCGAGTCAAGGCAGAAGAGAGTGTGACCCAGGCTGCCAAAGCGGGTAGTTCATTAGAAGCGATTACAAATTCGGTATCCCTGATCAAGGATATGAATACGCAGATAGCAACGGCAGCTGAGCAGCAAAGTTCGGTGGCAGAAGAAATCAATCGTAATGTTGTTAATATCAGTGATATTGTTGATCGCACAGCAGAAGGAGCAGGTCAGACTTCCATTGCAAGTGCCGAGCTAGCCAAGCTGGCGGGCGATTTGCAACACCTGGTTAATCAGTTCAAGGTGTAATTCTGACTGGTTGAAGATATCTATAGATTAAAAAGGGGCTATTGCGGCTCCTTTTTTTTGTGTGTTAAAAAGATTAGTAATTGTCTAATGTAATCTCAAGTAGATGTTTAAGATTTTTTATCTATATGTTTGGAGTATTTATTTAAAATATCAATAATATTCTTGCCATTATAGGGCTTGTGAACAAATCCGTCTGCTCCAGCATTTAGAGAGAGTTTTACATTGGTAATAGAACTTTCTGCACTAACCATAGCTATAAAAGCATTATTGTGCTTTTCCTTGATTTTTATAAGTGCTGAAATACCATCTGATGGAGGCATGTTAATATCCAGGAAAACAATGTCAGGTTTATGGATGTTGTATTGCCTTAGGGCTTCAACTCCATTGTTAGCATCTATAAACTCGAAATCACCCAGTGAGCGCAATGTGTGTTTTAGTAAATCACGCATAATAGCTTTATCATCGGCTATAAGTATTTTTAAATTATCTTTAATCATCATCTAGTCTAGATATTGTGGCTTGTGATTTTGCCCATAACAATAAGGTCTATCGTTGTTTCGAGTTCGTTCAGGTACAGCCGTATCGAATCATGATCCTGAGTTTTTATATGTGTTTCTATATTTTTAGCACAGCTGGTAAGTTGAGGGAATCCAAAAGATCCACCCATACCCTTTAAATCATGTATGAGGGCTTTAAAAGTATCAAGCTTATTTTTTTCGTAGCTTGATTTTATGTCAGATAGTCGGGCGTGGAGGCTATTTACATATTTATCGACTAAATGCCTGAAGCCATCATCTACATCCAGAGTTGATTGTACATCAGAACTATTGAGATATTTTTCAAGAGTGGCATAAAATGCCTGGCGATCGACTGGTTTCGATAGAAAATCTGTGCATCCGGCCTCCTTGCATCTCTCAATGTCTCCTTTTCTTGCATTAGCAGTGAGTGCTACGATTGGACCACTGAAACCTGTTTGCCTGAGCAAGGATGTGGCTTCCAGTCCATCCATAACCGGCATTTGCATATCCATTAAAATTAAATCGTACTGGCCACTTAAAGCAGCTTCGACTGCCTTTTCTCCGTTTTCTACCATCTCCAGCTCGGCACCCGTTTTAGAGATCAGTAGCAGGAGTAAGGCCTGGTTGTCCTTGTTATCTTCTGCAAGCAGGATTTTTCCGTCTAGTGAGATTGCCCCGGCTGTTTTATCCATTTCATCACTGATCACTATATGATCAGGGATTTTGTTGATCAGTTTGCTGTTATCTATGACGCCCGGATCGATATTCAGCGTGAATATACTGCCTATGCCCTCTATGCTTTCAGCCTGG
>JBFHVK010000168.1:0-6268 GCA_041589615.1 Gammaproteobacteria bacterium
CTTATTGCCTCTATTTTTCCTGTGCAGATACATCTGCACCACACAGATACACATGACCAGACCCGTCATGAACATGTAATCGACAGCCACTTACTGTTTGATAACCATGACACATCACATGCTGAACACCCTTCTTATCACGCCGTTGATACTGCGCCAGAAGCGACTACCAAAACCCCGCATTCTATTTCTTTTGACCAGGTTCTTATTACATTACTCGTAATAACCTTAGCGGCCGCATATAGACTGGCAGGTTACCGCACTCTAGTTTCAAACTTTACTCTATCCTCTTATCGTTGTTATCTTAGCCCTCCTCTTCGCGCACCACCATTATAACCACTCCCCTGCTTACTTAATTATGCGTTGTCACATCTGTTAACAGATGGAACACAGTGGTTTCAGTTTTCATTATTATCTTAACAATGAAAATAAATTTGCAACCCGTTGTTAAATATCCCGCGCATTAATGTATAAATATTTACAGTTTCCTGCCATCTAGAAGCATACAGCTAGAGGCATACATAGGAACTCACATGGAAAATGCTATGCTCACCACACTTGCCAGAAAAGTTCTGACGATACTGGTTTGTTCTGTTCTCGTTGTACCCATTACCCGGGCTGATAGCCAGGCTATTGATACTGACAGGCCCGAATTATCACTAACACTTCAAGATGTTATTGTCAGGGTGCTGGAAAAAAACCCGTTACTTGGCATTAACGATTATGAATCTCAGGCTGCGGCTGCACGAATTCGTGCGGCGCGATTGAGTAGTCCTTATGAAGTAAAAGTTGAGCTGGAAAATATTGCCGGCAGCGGTGTCTATGCTGATGCAGATCAGCTGGAAACGACATTAAGCCTGAGCAAAATAATGCAGCCTTCGAGAACAATAAACTCGAGAACAGAACTTGCCCTGGGAAATAGCCAGCTAGTTAAGAGCAAACAGGATAGCCGTCGACTGGATATACTCGCTCGGGCTGCCGGTGATTTTATACATGTCGCTGTTGACCAGCAACGACTCATGATTGCAAATCAACAACTGGCACTCGCAAGCAAGACACATAATACCGTTTCACGGCGCGTTAAAATTGGTAAGAGTCATATTGCTGAACAACGTCGTCAGTTAATACAACTTGCCAGGGCTGAAATCGAATTAGAACATGCCACACATGAGTTAAGCACATCAAAAGTTAAATTAGCGACACAATGGGCAGCGACACAGGTAGATTTTTCGCGCGTCGATACCGAGTTATTTAACCTGCCCGCTATTACATCTTTTCAATCGTTAAGTGAACTGCTATCCAGTAATCCCGACCTTGTCAGATATGCTACAGAGGAACGCATTGCACAGGCAAACCTGGAACTTGCACAATCACGTAGCCGCTCAAATATTACATTAAGCGGTGGTGTTCGTCATTTAAAGCAGACCGACGATATGGCACTGATGTTATCAATGAGTATCCCTCTGGGTTCCTCATCACGCGCACAACCGAAAATAGATGAAATGAATGCCGAGCTACATACACAATCCATACGATATAAGCAGCAATACCTTTCCCTGTATAGCAGTCTGTATGAACTTTATCAGGAAATACTTCACGCACGCACTGCCTTTCAGACATTAACTGATACGATTATTCCTCAAGCAGAAAAAGCCGCAAAGGCAACCAGTCAGGGTTATCTGGCCGGACGATTTTCTTTACTCGAATTAAACAATGCCCAGAGCACCCTGCTTGACGCACGTCTGGAAAAAATAATGACGGCAGCGAAATATCATCAGCTAAAAATCGAAATTGAACGCCTGACCGGATCTTCCCTGCAGGCTGGAGAACACCATGAATAAAAATTATGCTTTGAAAATATTCCTTCTATTATCTGGAATCTTTATTATTGGCTGGTTACTGCTGAATGATTCTACATATCAGTCAACAGATGATCATGCCTCGCATAACGACACTCATGCCGATGAAGAATACACAAAAGGCCCACAGGGTGGACGCCTGTTACAGGAAGAGGGTTTTGCGCTTGAAATCACCCTTTTCGAAAAGGGTGTGCCCCCTGAATTTCATCTCTACAGCTATTATGAAAACGAGTTAGTTAATCCTGCTGAAGTAAACGTCTCGATCAAGCTCAGGCGTCTTGATGGTCAGGTTGATGAATTTTCATTTACACCTCAATCGAATTTCTTACGCGGTGATGGAATCGTCACCGAACCACATTCATTCGATGTGAGCGTTCATGCTCGCTACCAGGATAAAGACTATAAATGGGAATATCCAAATTATGAAGGTCGTGTGCAGATCGAACCAGCTATTGCGGATGAAAGTGGCATCCGTGTAGAAACAGCACAAGCCGCTACCATTAAAAAAGTAATTAACTTTACCGGTCAGGTACAGATTGACCCAGATAGAATATCTGAAGTACGTGCACGATTTCCAGGTGTGGTTAAAAAGATTTACAAAGAGCTTGGTGACACAGTTAAACGTGGTGACGTACTCGCACGTATTCAAAGCAATGAGAGTTTACAAAATTATGAAGTCATCGCACCAATTAATGGTGTCATTGTTCAGCGTGACATTCAGAATGGAGAAACGACATCACAGGCGCCCCTGTTTGTCATTACAGACCTGACAAAACTATGGGCTGAGCTCGATATTTTCAGCAAAGATATTCGTCATGTGCGTACCGGTCAACAGGCAAGCCTGAGCACTCTGGATGGCGCACACTACGAAGGTAACATTGCCTGGCTCTCACCGATGCTATCACATGCAAGCCAGAGCATTCAGGCGCGTGTAATCATTGATAATGCAGCTGGTGAATTTCGACCTGGCCAGTATATTCGTGGCGCCGTGACGATTGCAGATATTCCTGTCGAGCTCGCTGTACGTAAATCTGCCATCCAGTCATTTCGTGATTTTCAGGTTGTATTTGCTCGAATTAATGACACTTACGAAGTTCGTATGCTCGAATTAGGCCAGGCAGATAGCCAGTGGGTCGAAGTACGCGCGGGTCTTAAACCCGGTACTGAATATGTTGTCGACAATAGCTTCCTGATTAAAGCCGATATTGAAAAATCTGGCGCCAGTCATGATCATTAAGGGGAATCATAATGATTAATCGAATAATTGCTTTTTCACTCGAGCACCGCTGGCTGGTTTTAGTTATTGTGTTTGCGCTAATGGCGCTTGGTTTTTATCATTCACAGAAATTGCCAATTGACGCTGTTCCCGACATTACCAATGTACAGGTACAGATAAACACCGAGGCACCCGGCTACTCACCACTGGAAGCCGAGCAACGCATTACCTTCCCGATTGAAACCGCAATGGCTGGAATACCCTACCTGGATTATACCCGCTCGATTTCACGCTATGGGTTGTCTCAGGTTACGGTTGTGTTCAAGGATGATACTGATATTTACCTGGCTCGTCAGTTAATCAACGAACGTCTCTCCGAAGTTAAGGAACAACTACCGACCGACATTGAACCTGCTATGGGTCCAATAGCAACCGGTCTCGGAGAGATTTTCATGTACACCGTTTCGGCAAGTGAAAATAGCTCACTCACCCCCATGGATTTACGTACCGTTCAGGACTGGATTGTTCGTCCTCAACTTCGCAATACACCGGGTGTGGTTGAAGTCAATACTATTGGTGGCTACACAAAACAGTTTCATGTTTTACCCGACCCACACAAACTGCTGGCAAATGATTTAAGTTTAAATGACATCAAGTCCGCACTGCTAAGGAACAACTCCAATATCGGTGCCGGTTATATCGAACGCTCCGGTGCTCAATACCTGGTACGTTCTCCCGGACAACTATCAAGCCTGGATGATATTCGTGCGATCACCGTGGCGAAGCGTAATGGTGTACCCATTTCACTGGGCAGCATTGCTGAGATCAAACTCGGCAGTGAATTACGCAGCGGAGCCGCAACACAGGACGGCCAGGAAGTCGTGCTCGGCACCGTCTTTATGTTAATGGGTGAAAATAGTCGTGTCGTATCACAGGCGACGGCTGAGCAACTGGAAAAGATTAAGCCTTCATTACCAGATGGTGTAGAACTCACACCCCTGTACGATCGTACGACACTGGTTGATAAAACCATTGCTACGGTACAAAAAAATCTTGCCGAAGGTGCCCTGCTGGTTATTGCCGTACTTTTCCTGCTACTGGGTAACTGGAAAGCTGCACTGGTTACCGCCGCTGTTATTCCTGTTGCTATGCTTATGACGATTAGCGGCATGGTGCAGTCAAGGGTATCAGGCAATCTAATGAGTCTGGGTGCACTGGATTTTGGACTGATTGTCGATGGTGCTGTCATTATTGTCGAAAACAGTTTGCGGCACCTGGCTCTCTACCAACGTGAGCATAAAATACTGCCCACACTGCCCGAGCGATTACGAATTGTGCGTGAAGCCACCGTCGAGGTTATTCGCCCGAGTGTGTTTGGCGTCATCATTATTATGATCGTTTACGTACCGATTTTTGCTCTGTCGGGTGTTGAAGGAAAAATGTTCCACCCCATGGCGCTCACCGTTGTTATGGCCTTATCGGCCGCATTGATTCTGTCATTAACCGCTGTGCCCGCCGCAGTCGCCCTGTTTGTTAAAGGCAAGGTAGATGAAAAGGAAAACATGTTTATGCGCGGTGCACATAATCTGTATCAACCGGCTTTGCACTGGGTGATGTCGAATCGACTGACTGTGGTAACTGCAGCAGCAGTTCTGATTGTTGCATCCGCCATTCAGGCCACACGAATGGGCAGCGAATTTGTTCCCAACCTGGATGAAGGTGACATCGCCCTGCATGCCCTGCGCATTCCCGGCACCAGCCTGACACAGGCGATAGATATGCAACGCCAGCTGGAAGCACATCTAGACGAAATACCAGAAGTATCACACGTGTTCACAAAAATCGGCACCGCAGAAGTGGCAACCGACCCCATGCCACCGAATGTCGCAGATACGTTTGTGATGATGAAGCCGCGTGAGCAGTGGCCCGATCCAGATAAACCAAAAAACGTGCTCATCAGTGAAATGGAAAAAATTGCTCGCACTATTCCCGGTAATAATTATGAATTCACGCAGCCCATTCAGATGCGCTTCAATGAGCTGATTTCCGGAGTACGCTCGGATCTGGCAATCAAGGTATATGGCGACAACCTGGATCAGCTGGTTGAACTGGCCGAGCAGATCAAGGACGTACTTTCAACGGTACCCGGCGTAGCAGATGCCCGGGTTGAACAGGCCACTGGCCTGCCCTTACTCAGTGTTAACCCGGATCGTGAACGTCTGGCCTACTACGGTCTTGATGTCAGCAGCATCCAGGAGACCTTGCGTGCAGCGGTTGCAGGTGAAGTGGCCGGGCAGATTTTTGAAGGCGACAGACGATTTGATCTCGTCATGCGACTACCAGAAGCAATACGCACCGACCTCGATGCACTGGCTCGATTACCTGTACCTCTACCGGATTCGATTCAACGGGAAATCGATGGTGACGCAGACACACTTGGCCTGATCCGTTACAAACCTCACACCGTTCCATTACAGGAGGTCGCTGACATTGAAATTACCCTCGGACCCAACCAGATCAGTCGTGAAAACGGTAAGCGTCGTATCGTGGTTACCGCCAATGTTCGTGACCGGGACCTGGGTGGATTCGTAGAAGACGTACAGCAGGCAGTTGCCCGGGAGATTGATCTACCATCAGGTTACTGGCTGGGTTATGGCGGCACCTTCGAGCAATTAATCTCAGCATCAAAACGACTCACCATTGTTGTACCGCTGACACTGTTGATCATTTTTGGACTCCTGTTTATGGCCTTCAACTCGGCTAAAGATGCTGCACTGGTATTCAGCGGCGTACCACTAGCACTAACCGGTGGCATTATTGCTCTGGCCATTCGTGACCTGCCACTGTCGATATCGGCCGCTGTAGGCTTTATCGCACTCTCGGGAGTTGCTGTACTTAATGGCGTGGTCATGCTGTCGTTTATACGTGATTTAAGAGCAAAAGGGAGAGCACTGGAAACGGCAATTATTGAGGGTGCATTAACTCGCCTGAGACCGGTATTGATGACCGCGCTTGTGGCAAGCCTCGGCTTTATACCCATGGCATTAAACATAGGTACCGGTGCTGAAGTTCAACGCCCACTGGCAACTGTTGTTATTGGAGGAATTATATCCTCGACCTTACTAACGTTACTGGTACTCCCTGCATTGTATCGAATGGCCTATGCAAGACAGGCTTCAGGTTAAAAATTAAC
>JBFHVK010000169.1:0-6229 GCA_041589615.1 Gammaproteobacteria bacterium
CCTGGCTGGATGAATTGAATAAAAAGGCGGTGTTCTGATGGACGTATTTAACACACTTTCAAAAATTGATGTTTCAGACTTCACGGAAAAGAAAGGCCAGTTTTCCTATTTATCGTGGGCCGATGCTGTAAACGTATTGCTTAAGCACTTTCCAGAGGCAACGTGGAGCGTTGTAAAGAACAGTGAAGGCCTTCCATATACCAATAGCCCCGCTGGTTGTTTTGTAGAGGTAGAGGTGACTATAGACGGTGTATCGAGATCGCAAATTCACCCAATACTCGACCACAGAAACAAAACAGTAAAAGAGCCGGATGCTTTTCAAGTCAACACGTCAATACAACGGGCTTTGGCAAAAGCTATCAGCCTTCATGGCTTGGGTTTGTATATTTATCGTGGTGAAGACTTCCCAGAAACGGAAAAGGAAAAGGCTCATCGCTTTAAGAATGGCGAAGCAGACGAGATTCAGAAACAGGTTAGAAAATATTTAAACAATGGTGACGAAATAGGGCTGAAACAAATCCTTGATGAATACTCAACACCAGAGGAAAAAATGAAAGTATGGGCGCTCTTTTCATCGACTGAACGCTCAACGATTAAAGCCCTTCTGAGTGAAGCGGCATAATCAAGCATGGCCCTCTAGGGTGACTCCATTGCCCGCCTGTATGGGGGCTTTTTTAAGGAAATAAAGATGAACGAAAAACAAATAGTAAAGTTTGCAGCAGGCGGTGTTTTATTGACCATTATCACGGCTTTATTAATCGGCTGGGTAATGAACATTATAGAGATAGTGGACACGGTAGACGCAGAACTAACCGGCATGTTTATTTTGCGCTGTATCGGTGTGTTTTTTGCGCCACTTGGCGGGATATTGGGCTGGTTTTAATTTTAAACAACATAAGGCGAGAAGATGAGCAGAGGAATAAACAAAGTAATTCTAGTGGGTACAGCAGGAAAAGACCCTGAAACCCGTTACATGCCTTCTGGTGGTGCGGTAACTAACATTAGTCTAGCCACTAATGAAAGCTGGAAAGACAAACAGACCGGCGAGAAGCAAGAGAAAACCGAATGGCATAATGTTGTGTTTTTCGGAAGGCTTGCAGAGATAGCGGGCGAGTATTTGAAAAAAGGTTCTCAGGTGTATGTAGAAGGAAAACTACAGACAGAGAAATGGCAAGATAAACAAGGTAATGACCGTTACACGACAAAGATTATTGCCAATGAAATGCAAATGCTTGGTTCAGGTGGTGGAACGGGTACAGCATCGGCTCAAGGCGGGGAGTCGTCACCACATCCCGCCACGAATAACTCACCATTTGGCGGCGCTATGGACGACGATATCCCCTTCGCTCCACTTGGCAGGGAATATATAGCGTGATGCCTTCACCTCTATTTGTCGGCTTCATCCTACTACTGATATCCTTTGCAGCATTTGGATGGAGCGAGGATTGCGAGAAGCAATACCAGGATAGCATTGAAGAAGAATGCAGGGTGATGATAGCTAGAGGCATCTGGAAGGATTGTAGAGATGTTGATGAGGGGCGATAACGTTATAAATAAGCCGCTACGCTGTTTGTAGTCGGCATTGATTGCCTTGTTATGTGCAGGGCTTGGAGTATTGAAAATGGCAGAAGATAATTTATTTTTAAAAGCAGGGCGAGATTGCATAGATATATTTGAAGATTTCGATGAGATAGAAATAACAACATTTCCTAAATCTATTCAGATTGCATGGACAACAGGGCGAGAACTAAGCGCGGAAATTGCAGAGCAAAAAGCATTAAATGATAGTGTTGATATAAATATGGTTTATTAACACATAATGCCCTAATAAGCGGGCCGCTTTTTGGCTCCGCTTGATTTAATTGTTAGCTGAAATTGAGGAATGATAATGGAAACTATAACAGAAGAAACTTTTAAAAAGCATACAGGTTTTAAGCCTGAGAATGACGACCTTGACCGCTGTAATTGTAAGAGCGCTGGCAAGCCTGGTCATTTTTCTTGTGGGTGGGATAAAGAACGTGAAATGCCGAATTTTATACCTGGAGAATCTAAAGCCTTAGAGGTTAATACAGACAGCTAACGCCCTAATAAGGCGCGTAGCGGAGCGAAGTCGCTCTTGATTTACTTGTTATGCGTGTATTTTGAATTGGAGGTAATTATGAAACCAATAAGTCAATATGAAGCAATGCTTAAGCAGCAGGAAATTAATAATTTATATGGTGCGTTGCAATACTTTTCACTCTCGCCTAAATTTGGTGGTAGCAGAAAGTCAGATAAAGAATGTGAAGTCGCAAGACAAAACATAAAAACAAAAATTAGAGAGTTAGAAAATAAATTATTTTACACATAACGCCTTAATAAGCGGCGTAGTGTAACGGAGCCCGACTTAATTTACTTGTTAGCTGGGAGGCTAAGAAAATGAATTTTTTTATGAAGATAGCAACGATGGACGGAAGCATGTACACAAAATGGGGGCCATGCTTTTGCAGTGAGCAGGAACAGAAAGAAGGTGAATTTTGTATATCCTGCCAGAATGCCCAACGAATTGAAGATGAAGGGCTTGACTGGGATATTGAATACGAGAAAGCAGCCAAGAATAATTTTAATGACAGCTAACGACTAAATAAGGGGCGCGTTTAGCGTCCCGCTTAATTGCCTTGTTAGGCGTGGGAGAATAGATGGATATTATGAAGATTTTAGCAGTGTTAGCAGAAAGAGATATGGATTTTTTTGAGAATATTTTAATAGCTATTATGTCTTTACTCGCTATTGTTTCAAACTGGATTCTGCTTGAGGTTTCATGTGCCATATATTATGGACTGGGGAATTGTATTTTATTTTAGGTAAGGCCAACATAATAGGCGAATAAGCTGTGGAGGCTTATATGAGCAACAGAATACGGATTGCAATAGTTTTATTTTTCTGGGTATTTTTTACCAGTGCGGCGGCGGGTTTTAACGAGTTCTGGCAGGCAATGGCTTGGATTATATTATGTGCATTGCTATGCGTTATAGGACTAGGGCTGATTGTTGACACAGATTTAGACAGCTAACAGTTAATTAGACAGAAGCGAAACTATTCAATATTTCATGATTCAAGAAATACTGGAATAGGCAGAACAGTTTATTTTATAGGTGATAAGCAAAGATTATGGCAGAGTGGCGAAATTGGTAAGACGCTATTAGTAGACAAACGGAGCCGGATAGTAGTAACCGGAGTAAATAACCTTCCGTCGAGTCGTGCAGGTTCAAATCCTGCCTCTGCCACCATATTGGAGAAGATAGAATGAGTGAATTAATAAAAAATATAGCAGATGATCTTGGCGTGACTATATACACCCAATCAGAGCTAGACGAAGCGCTGATAAAGCAGAGGGAAGGGCTAATAGAGGGCGCAAGGGCTAAGTTCTATAACTCTGAAACAGCTAGTATGTTTGATTGGCTAGAGCAACAAATAGAGGATGAGTGATGGATATCAAGCCTGATGTTTTGTGTTTTGAACAATGCTATGCAGATGATCCAAGCGAAATTGAATACTCTGTAAGGTATGACAAAAAACCATATCTTCACGATGAAAATATAATTGGCTATGTAACTCTTGAGCATGTGGATAATATTTGTTTTCCAGTAAACCAGCTTGATTGGCTCATTAGATCGTTGCAGCGAATCAAAGACGAAATTTAACGCCACTATAAAGAATGAGTGATGCCCCCATTAGAAGCCGGAATATTATTGATTCTTTGTGTCATGTGTGTGGCTGCTGCCTTTTTTAAACGATAGAGGGTGAATTATGAACATCAAACAACTTAACATAGCAGCGGTTAATGTTTTGGGGCTTAAGCCTTTCAAGTTTGAAGCCAATGGGGTTAGTTATAAAGGCAAACCATTCACCCTAACCGACCCAGCTTGTATGAATATGCTGGTTGAGCATTTTAAAATAGATGTTATCTCATACAACGATAGGAAAGATGGATTAATTTGGGTGGCTGCAACAACAGACGGTGAGTCTTCAGGCGAAGACCCAGACCGCGACACAGCCATAATAAAATGCGTTGAGAAATGCTTGGAGGGTGTATGTGTATAGATACCTTAATTGAACTGCTCCAAACCTTAAAAGCCCAAGGCAGAACTAATGTAGCTTTCACATGGAGAGGACTAGTTGTATATCGCTTTGTTGATGGGCCTGCCGGTCAGCAGGGAATTAAAACACGCAAGGTACTTATCAAATGACAAACCAAGAAATTAACGAGAAGCTGGCTAGGCTGGATGGTAAGAAGTTAGTCAAAAGCCAGTATAGCGGCGAGGTGGGATTTTTTGAGGATGGTCTATGGTATGTTGAATTCGACTACTGCAAAGACTTGAATCTATTAATGCCTCTGGCTTGGAAGTATAAGCTTGATCTTGTTTACGTTGAGTTTGATGGTGTTCATTCTGATTATTGGTCATGTGGAAATTTTGATTACAGCTCATACGACAAAGACCCAAAGCAAGCAATCATACAATGCCTGCTGAAAATAGCGGAGGAAGGATAGTGGCAAGTAGCGAAAAAGGTAAAGGCTCAGTTAAGCCGCTTGAATGGTGGAAGCACCTGAGAAAGCGTAAGAAAGATCAGAATAAACGTGTTAGGAAAGACGGAAAGAAACAAATAGAAAATGAATGACCTACTAACAAAAGATGAGCTAGAAGCCGTTACAGGTGCTAAACAGTGGTCAAAAATGGCCGAAGTTCTATCGGCCTGTGGGATTTTCTACATTCCAAAGGCTAATGGCGAAATATCTACTACTTGGCATCATGTACACAATCCGGCTAGAATAACTGGCTCTAATGAACCGGATTTCGATCAAGTTGGGTAGAAAACGCACAAAAGACACATGGCTACCACCCAGAGTATATAAGGGTAAATCAGCCTATGAATTCAGGCCCGTATCAGGGGGCGCTATTCGGTTATGCTCGCTGGATTCATCAAAATCAAAGGTCCACAAGCGATATTCAGAAGAATTAGCCAAAATCGAATGCAGGGACGGGACCTTTGAGGACCTGGCTCTACAGTATCAGTCATCAGACAAATTCAGGACCCTATCCCCTACCACCCAGAAAGACTATCTAAAATACCACGGAAAAGTAAATCCGGTATTTGGCAAGGTCCACGTCAATACAATAAAGCCTGAACACATCAGAAAATACATGGATAAACGGACCGCAAAGACTCAGGCCAATAGAGAAAAAGCTTATATGTCTGCTGTGTTTAAATGGGGATACCAGAGAGGCAAGGTCAAAGCTAACCCCTGTACGGGCGTGGAATCCTTCAAAGAAAACAAACGGACCCGCTATATTACTGATGAGGAATATCTAGCTGTTTATAGGTACGCATCAGTTCCGGTCAAAATAGCGATGGAAATTTCCTACCTATACGCGGTTAGAAAGGGCGATATATTGAATATGACGCGCTCGCAGCTCACCAAAGAAGGACTATATATAAAGCAAAGCAAGACCGGCAAAGAACAGATTAAACGTGTCACAGAGCGATTTAAACAGGTCCTTAAGCTATCTAAGGGCAAGGTTCAGTCCATGTATCTGGTCCACAAGAAAGACGGTTCTAAGTACACTGAAAACGGATTTAATAGCGCATGGCAAAGAGCGTTGAAGGATGCGGACCTGCAAGACGCTGGCTTTACATTCCATGATATAAAGGCAAAATCAATATCAGATTATGAAGGCGACAAACAGAAATTCTCAGGGCATAAAACGGCCCGCCAGGTTGAAGACTACGATAGAAAAATCCCTGTCATAGATGGCCTGAATGTTCCGAATATTCCGAAGCCAAAAAAAGGTAAGTAATTGATATAAAACATAATAAAAAATCAGTATTTATTCGGAAATAGAGGCTTAAGTATATGATTTTATTAGAATACAAATCTGATTCAAAATCCCCCGCCCTTAAAAGCGTGCCGGTTCGAGTCCGGCCTCTGGTACTCATTAAATCAACAACTTAGCTGATTCGACAAAGTACCGAAAAGGCCTTTCCGAATATTTCCGAATATACTTTCCGAATATTTTACTAGTTTCTCGCTATCTGTAAGTATTGCCTGACAAAATTATCCACTAGTTTCTGTAGCTCTTTTTCCTTGTTTTCTGTCAACTTCTTGTCGGTTTTGAGAAAGCACACAGAACATTTTTTATCATTTGGGTTAGAATTCACTTGTTAGGCCTTTGTAGTATGGGGTTTAACA
>JBFHVK010000170.1:0-6215 GCA_041589615.1 Gammaproteobacteria bacterium
GATACAGATTCTCCTATGCCTGCAGATATGCAGCATCGAATTGAATCAACCTGGCAGCAGATTGAGACTGCTATTCCAGGTACTAATTTTAATTATGATTTCTGGAGACTGTGTAAACCTAGGCGTTCAACCTATCCTTCCTGTAGAGCAGTCTTGGCGGCACCTAAATATGATAAATATGAAGACATGTTACTTGCAATACAATGTGCATATTATCTACAGGCTAGAAATCCATCGGACTATGAAGTGCTTTATGATCTTGCTGAAGAAATTGGTATTAACAGGAATGATTTTGAATCTGAAATTCATTCTGACTCGACAGCAAACAAACTACAGGATGAAATTATTTTCAGTCGCTCTATTGGTGTTGATAGTTTTCCATCATTAGTTTATTTTAAAAATGAATCTTTCTATCCTATTGAACTGGACTACAATAATTATGATATCAGTCTTGATCATATCAAAAGTTTATAATCGTCATGAAAGATAAATTTATATGGAATCCAGGGTACCCTGCACTATCGCCAATTTTTGATTCTTTAGGAAACATCAATCAATTATTTACACAACTTGATCACTGGCCTACGCTTGACGATTATCAGTCAATTTTCAATAAAACAAAGTTGTCAATTAAACCTGTTGAACAGTCACATAGCATAGAGTGTTTTGAAGAGCAGTATGAGCAGCGAATATATTTACAGAAGGAACTACAGACAAGACTGGAAAACTGGCACGATTACTTTAATGCACTAGTCTGGTTACGTTTTCCTGAAACAAAAAAAATGCTCAACAAATTGCATTACCAGCAGTCTCTAACCAGAACCATAGGTACAAATCGGAGTACACTTGAAAACAGGATTACACAGTTTGATGAATGTGGTGCAATCATTATTAGTGATGATGATAATTTGCTAGATCTTATACGTAACCATCAATGGAAGGAATTATTTATAGAGAACCGTACCGCATTTACAAACCACATCAATTGCATCGTGTTCGGACATGCTATTTTTGAGAAAGCGCTAACACCTTATACAGGTATGACCTGCCACTGTATTTTAGTGAATAACGCAGAACTATTAGAATATTCTAATAAACAAGGCATGCACAATCTAGATCAGCATATTGCCAATATATGGAGTAACAAGCTACAGAACAAACCTGATAAACTTGCCCCTTATCCGATTCTTGGTACACCTGGTTACTGGCCTTTACAGGACGAAGAGTATTACTGTAATCGATCTTACTTTAGATAAATATATAATAATCAATAAGATATATATCATTTCTCAGTTAAGACAGAGGTCCTGAAACCTGTTCAAGGAGTGATTCTATAGCCTTGCATTTAACAAAAATATGTCTATAGTTTGAGTGTCACTGTATAAATTCGTGATTCAGCTCACAAAAACCACCGGAATGAGGGATTACTATTCATTTACGTGGTGTTAAGCTGTAGGTCAAATGCAATTCACCAAATGTTAAAAGCACCTGTAGAGAAATCTGCAATAAGAAGTGCACAACAACATACCTTGATGGTTCTAGTGGTTAATTCCCTATCTGTTTTAGTGCACTAACTGGACTTAGTTTCGTAATATATCGAGTGGGAATAACTCATGAGTGCTGACAACAATGCCTTTGGCAATACTTTAAAGATGTCTAATACAGACATTAATGACAGAGAATATGTCTCTAAGGTCATTAATGAGTATGTTAAAGACAGCAAAGACGGCTCCAAAGCCGTTAAAGCCTCAGCATCTGGTAAAAACTACTTCAACCGCGACGATGTATTAAAAGCGCTCACCAATATTCAGCTAACCTTTAAATCGAAATATGTTCCTGGCCAGCAGGTCAATATAAATACAGAAGCATTTAAAACCTCGCTGCTTAATAGCATGGCGAAACTTAATAATGTTTCAACTCCGAAATCTATCAATCAGATTGATGGCAGAACTGTCGATTTTGTTGAAATGATATTTGGTGCATTTTTACGTGACCAGAACATATCTGACGTGGTTAAAAGCCTGCTGCTACGTTTACAGATTCCAGTTATTAAAACATCACTGATTGATACTAATTTCTTTTATGATAGTGGCCACCCTGCGCGTACATTACTAGATAAAATTGCACACCTTGGTATTGGTATAGAAAATGAGAGCAATACCGTATACCAGACAATGAATCTTATTCTTGATCAGTTACTGCGCAGTTATGATAAAAACGCGATTAGTTTTAGAACAGCTCTGACATCACTACAACGCCTGGAAACAATTGAGCACCAGAAACTCAAGCAAAACGAAGATACAACGCGTAAGCAGATAATACAGGAGCATGCCAGACAGCTCATCTTATCTGAACTGCAATATCATACAATGAATATTAAATTGCCAAAGCCTGTACAACCATTGTTACTTAACAACTGGTCTACGTACATGTTCGGCTGCTATCTTAAATTTGGTAAAAGCAGCTATGAATGGCAGGAATCCATAGACATTTTAAAAATAGTTACAAAATCCCTATCACCAGTCACGAGTGAGAAGCAATGGACGTCCCTGAAAAACAATTATCAGGAAATTGTCCATACTGTTGAAGAGAAAATCTCATCTACAAAACAGAATAAAGAAAAAGCTTTTCTAGCTATTTCTAACCTCAAACGCCATTACGAAAAAAGCATCAAGGAATCTGAGTTTTTTCATGAAGATAAAATTGAGGTTGAAGAAGATGCTTCATTAAAAGATTCTATTTATGCTGATAAGAGCAAAGACGCACCAAGCCCGGTTGAAAAGCTTGAAAAAACGGCTGGTGAAAAGATTGCTGAATTACCTTCATCCGTAAAGCCAGGCGTCTGGTTCAAGATTTTTACTGATGAAAACCACCCACCTCGTCGTCTGAAGTTATCGTTAATTACCATGGAAAATGCAAAGCTGGTTTTTGTAGATAGGAAAGGTGATCGAATCATAGAAAAATCAGCTGATATCTTTGCAAGAGAGCTTTTGAATGGTAAGTCACAGATGCTCGAAGATCACTCTGTATTTGATCATGCTCTAAGCCAGGTTATTGCTCAGATAGCCAGCAATAATAAATAATAGATCATGCCGCTGGCCAGTAGTCGGTTGCAATTCCCTCACCAAGATCTGCTTCAATAAGGCGTTTTCTAACGTCTAATAGCTTTTCGATTAAAGCCGGTTCTACATCTTCATATGCCTGTGCATCAGGTACACGCTTGACCACAACACCAAGAAGTTCTGTAATAGCATTACCGATAGAATTCTGGCTAATCGTTACGATTAAATCACCCTTATCATTCCTGTAAATAAGCTGTTTGAAAGCAGGTTGCCAACGTATTGCATTTGAATATTTTGGATCAGAAATACATAATTCTCTGACTTTCTTTGCGGCACCCATGAAATCGTTATTAAAAAGAAGTATTGATTCAATTCTGTCTGGATAATATGAGTCCTTAGGAACTGGAGAGTTTCTGGATGAAACCTGGGAGAAGAAAGCTCTATAAAAATCTATAAAACCTTTCAATATTTCATCGTACTCATACCAGAAGTTAATATCCTTTAAAGCCTCTGCTCCGCCAGTAATTTTCCAGCATGGTAAACCCTGTGGATAACCCGTTAAATTAATGGTTGATTCACTGCTATCTACTAACTTGAGAATTTTGAGATCGAGAACTGATAAAAAATTTCTATATACATCATGCATGTATGACTGAAATAAACTGTGTTGCCCACCATCTGTTAAATTTGGATTTGCAGGATTAGCCATTTCAGATGAGGCAAGCGACGGCATATCGAATACTATAAAATGGTTGTGTAGCATCCGAATACTGGGTACACCTGGGGACGTCAACGGCCAGGTTGCATCTAGACTCGCTTCACCGGCAAGTACAAGATGCTTTCCAGGATCTGGATATTTCTCCATCATATAATCGATGATAATCTGGTTCATCCTGTTCCAGTCATGTTTAACGTTCGCTGGAACCTGGGTTCTCCGTACCGGACGGCCGAGGGGGTTAAGAATAGACTTGGATGTATTATAAATAATGGATGTATCAAATTCATTAGAATGGCCTAATGCCTTACGATACATTAGCAGGCCTTCTGGATTCATCAGCAGGCCATTATTATTGACAAGGTCACTAAGATTTTCGGCACTATTGAAAAATTCATTCGGTGCCATACCTTCAGGTACATCGAGGGGTATTTGCCTAAACGGCGTGATTATCTGACGTGGCCCTGTTTTCATTGTATATCATCATATGGTGTATTTAATATGAATATATCACTACTGTTTAGAAGATCTATATAATATTTTTGATGTATATATAAGCTATTACACAATAAACGGGTTATTAATTCGCTCATAACCAATGCTAGATTCAGGGCCGTGACCAGGTATAAAGTGATAATCATCATCTAGTGATAACAGATGATTTCGAATAGATGAAATCAGTTGATTATGATTCCCGCGGGGAAAATCTGTTCGTCCTATCGAATTATGAAATAGGACATCTCCAACCCATAGTAGTTTCTGATGAGGATGTTTCAGGACTACATGTCCAGGCGTGTGACCAGGAGTGTGTAAAACTTCGAACTGTTCAACTCCTAGTTTTAACACCTGACCATGTTCTAACCAGAAATCGGGTTTAAATGGTTCAATCATATCAAATTGAAACATCTGGCATTGCACTGGAATTGCGTCAAAGAGAAATTCGTCATCAATATGTGGCCCCGTTACAGGCACACCATAAATATCACGGAGCTGGGATGATGCACCTATATGATCAAGATGACCATGTGTAAGCCATATACCTTTAAGTTTCACATCAGCTTCGTTTAATTTATTGACCAGCAGCTCTACATTGCCTCCAGGATCGATAAAGACTGCTTCCCTGGTTGTATTGCACCATACCAGGGAACAGTTTTGCTGGAAGCTTGTAACTGGTATCAGCTGATAGCTGAGCATTAACTACATTCCATTACCAAATTTATCTGTCGCTGTAACTCCGCTATCCCTCACCTGTTTCAGAGCAATTGCATACTGTTTAAGAATATTCAATGACCACTCTATTCGTTCTTTAAAATATGCATCTGCAGATTCGTTATTATCTTCAGGATTGTCATTCAATACAGATTCCACGTTACGAATTATGACATGATCCGGGATGTAGCAGAGCCGACTATTTTTATAACTACTCATACGTAATTCAGCAACAGGGTATGCACCTCCATCTGCGGATGAAACAGCGACGATTTTTGCTGGTTTATGTGCGAATTCATTTTTACCGAATATCAGGAAAAAGTTTTTAAGTCCTGCGGGCACCTGACCATGCCATTCTGGAGATATAACAACAAAAGCATCACTTGTGCTTAATGTTTCTCTATATGGTGCTAATAATGTTGTCCATTTTTCCTCACCATCCCATATCCCCTGGTCCCAGAGTGGTAATGGATTATTAGATAGATCGATAATGGGTGCTTCATCACAGATACCATTCAGCAGTACTTTTTGATAGTGTTTAGCCACCTTACTACTCTGTGAATTTTCTCTATGACTTCCAGAAATAATCGTGATTTTCATATTTGCTTCTCTTTAAATTTATATTTAATCAGTAATCAGGGAAAAGCTGTAAAAGTCTCCAGAGCTAGTCGCCCTGATTTCTTCTAATTCACTATATCGTGTAACCAGGTAGGCAGACATCAAATTAACCAGATTCGTATCCTCCTGGTCAAGTGCATTCAGTAGTAGCATTGAAATGTACTGCAGTTTCTGAAAAGAATCCGGCGTTTTAACAAAATTCTCGCCTAACTGGATACCATCTTCAATCTTAAGGTCGATTTCATCAAGATGCCGTCTGAGTCTAGCTGGAAATCGAGTTTCATTACACTCATAAACCGTCTGTTTATTAATAGAAACAATGAATCCATCACTCATGGGCTTTGATTATACCTGTTGAATATTTCATTCATTATACTGCATAACATACTTTGTTTCGTGCATAAAAAATGGCCGATCTATGATCGGCCATTGATGACTAAAAAAATATATAATACTAGTACATACTTTCTGTTTCATACTCCCAGTCCCTGATGCCTCCATCAAGACTGACTACATCAAATTGATGTTGACTGAGAACGAGTGTAGCGACAGCGCTTCGCCCTCCTCCATGACAATATACAACATAGCGTTTGCTTTTATCCAGTTCATCC
>JBFHVK010000171.1:0-6213 GCA_041589615.1 Gammaproteobacteria bacterium
CGCGGTCGATATCCTCTTCTCGCGTCATCAACATAGTTTCTTCTTCAACATTTACAACCATTTTATACCTTCCCGCTGAATTTGCATTCACTTATATTAGTAAACTACCATAAAATGATACTTACTTTTTAACTGAAATAATTGTTCAGTTCCAGTGTTTTTTTATTAATATTCGTCTTAGCTGACAAACTGTACGGGCAGTAAACACTAAAAATCACATCTATTCAATAATATGTATAAACATTCTTATGTAAAAACAATGCTGATCACGGTTGCCCTTATTATGTTCTGGGGCAATGCCGCTGGTGAAAGTGCGAGTGATTATCAGGCTCGACTGGACTCAATCCGTGGAAAAATAACAGATGTGCTGTCTGCGCTGAGCCAGAACCGCAATAAGCGGGACACTGTGCGCAATGAATTGAAAAAACTTGAAGTGACGATTGCCAGAACCGCAAAATCACTGCGTAAAACCGTTAGAAAACATAAAAAATCTGTTAAAAAGCTAAAATCTACAAAAAAAGAACTTAAAATACTGGATAAAGAGCTAAAAAAGCAACAGAAGTTACTTGCAGCTCAAATACGCTCAGCTTATGCCATGGGGCAGCAGCCTCAGTTAAAAATGGTATTAAATCAACAGGATCCGGGTGAAATGGGGAGAGCAATGGTGTATTACTCCTACCTTAACCGGGCCAGAAGTAAGGAAATTGAGCATTTTCTCAGTAGCATAGAAAAACAGCAGGCTTTACAGCAGAGTATTGAGCAAACAGCTGCTGAACTGAAGCTGCTGGTTGCCAGAAAAGCAGAAGAAAAACAGGAGCTTACCCAGCACAGGTCTAATCGTAAAAAGCTGCTAGCCAGGCTGGATAAGGATATCGACAACCAGCAGCTGACGCTTCAGGATCTGGAGTCCAGCCGGAGCCGCATTGAAGACCTGCTGAAATCTCTTGGCGAGTTACTCGCAGATATACCGGCAGAAACAAACCAGAAGCCATTTGGCGAGTTAAGAGGCAAGTTGCCCTGGCCTGTGAAGGGGAGCTTCATGGCCAGCTATGGAACCTCACGCCAGCAGGGTGATCTGAAATGGAATGGTGTTGTCATCAAGGCTGATTACGATACCCAGATCAGGGCCGTGAGTAATGGGCGAGTTGCTTTTGCAGACTGGCTACAGGGCTATGGTTTTATCACTATCATCGATCATAATGATGGATATATGAGTCTGTATGGATATGCCCAGGAGCTGTATAAGCAGGTAGGTGACTGGGTTGAAGCCAGTGAGGTGATAGCGACGGTCGGAGACAGTGGCGGACAGTTGAGTTCTGGCTTATATTTTGAGATACGAAAGCAGGGCAAACCGATCAATCCTGAGCAGTGGTGTTCGAGTCGAATACAGCATCTCGCATTACAGGACAGTCAATAAAAACATACGCCAGCAAGCCTGTAGTCAGGCCGCTTAAATTTGATCAACCAGGAGTGATACATGATCTTCACCAGGCTGGCTCAGGCCGCTTTAGTCATACCCTTTTTTACAATTTCAGTTGATAGTATTGCCGAGACAGAAATCGTACCTGCTGAAGCAGAGACTCATCAGGTTGCAGAAGGACTGCCACTGGATGATATACGAAATTTTTCGGATATCTTTGCACGAGTTAAGTCAGATTATGTAGAAGAAGTTAGTGACAAGGAACTCATAGAGAATGCAATTCGGGGTATGCTCTCAGGACTGGATCCTCATTCTACTTATCTCAATCCTGAAGAATATAAAGAGCTAAAAATTGGTACAACCGGGCAGTTTGGAGGCCTTGGCATACAGGTCGGAATGGAAGATGGGTTTGTGAAAGTCATATCTCCAATTGATGATACGCCAGCATATAAGGCGGGCATTAAAGCCGGTGACCTGATTATCAGGCTAGACAGTAAGTCAGTGAAGGATATGACGCTAAACCAGGCAGTAAAAACAATGCGTGGTAAGCCGGGAACTACAATTGAATTAACGATAATGCGTGATGGTAATGAAGAGCCATTAAAATTCAAACTTGAAAGGGCAATCATCAAGGTTAAGAGCGTGAAGAGTCATCTGCTTGAGCCGGATTTTGCCTATGTTCGCGTTAGTACATTCCAGTCAAAAACAGCAAAACACCTTGAACGTAGCATTAATGATCTGTTGAAAGAAAATGGTAAGCCATTGAATGGATTAATTCTGGATCTGAGAAATAACCCGGGTGGTGTACTAAATGCAGCGGCGGATGTATCTGACCTGTTTATTGAGCAGGGTAAACTTGTTTATACAAAGGGACGCGTAGATGATTCACACTTCGATTTTAATGCAAGACCTGGAGATATTCTTAATGCCGCCCCTATAGTCGTGCTGATTAATGCAGGCTCAGCTTCTGCATCAGAAATTGTTGCGGGTGCATTACAGGATCACAAGCGGGCAATTATTATGGGAGAAAAATCGTTTGGTAAAGGATCTGTGCAAACGATTCAGGAATTAAGAAATGGTGGTGCAGTAAAATTCACCACCGCTCGATACTTCACGCCAGGTGGACGATCAATTCAGGCTGAAGGAATAGAGCCTGACATTAAGCTTAAGGACATGACGTTAAGTGCCCAGCATAAAAATGGTTTTGCACAGATCAAGGAATCAGATTTGTCAGGACATCTTGAGAACCCGGATAACAAGAAAAAACGTAAGAATAAAAAACTTCAGGCAAGTGATGATATGGCAGAAAAGCTACAACAGGATTATAAAATCCATGAGGCTTTGAATTTATTGAAAGGAATGCACATTTTATCCTCGAAAAAATAATTGAATTGTAGGAGAAGGCTATGACACGTGTACTTGTTCCACTGGCGCAAGGCTGTGAAGAGCTTGAGGCAATTACGATTACAGATCTAATGGTCAGGGCTGGTATAGAGGTAATAACAGCTGGACTTGATGATTCGCCTGTGACTGCATCGCGCGGTACGGTAATTATTCCGAAGACGTCTATTGATAAAGTTGTCTCAGAAAAATTTGATATGATTGTGTTGCCTGGTGGCTTGCCGGGAGCGGATCATCTGCGCGACAACATACAGGTGCAGCAGTTAATAAAGCAGCATGCGGAAAATGGAAGTTATATCGGTGCAATATGTGCGGCGCCGAAAGCGCTTGCCCAGGCAGGCCTGCTTGAGAATAAAATAGCAACCAGCTATCCCGGAGTGTTGAGTGCATTAAACTTGCAGAATACCAGGGTAAGCAACTCAGCAATTGAAATTGATGGCAAGATTATTACATCCAGAGGCCCGGGTACGGCAATGGATTTCACGCTTGAGCTTATTCAGTTGCTAGAAGGTAAACAGAAGCGGGACGAAGTAGAAAAAGGGCTTGTACGCTAGCTATTTGTTTAAATAGTAATGTTGATTAGAAAATTAAACTGTCTGTTGTCGTCGCCATTCATACAGGAAGACAACCAGTGCATGGCTCAGGTTCATAGACCCGTTAATGCCATACATTGGCAGGTGAATAGTGCCATCACAGAGTGAAAGTATGGCTTCCCGGATGCCAGAAGCTTCATGGCCAATTATGACCCCGTCACATTGATGAACGTCTGTAGAAAAAAGATTTACTGATTTGCTGGTAATTTCAAGTGCAAAAAGATTATTGAAAGTGTTGCGAATGGAAATGAATTCATCAAGGGTCTTATGCTCAATTTTCAAATGCTTTTCACAACTACGTGCAAGCCTGGAAAGCTTGCGATTTTCAAGATTGAGTGCGCTATCAAGTAGTATAATTCTTGGGCATCCAGCAGCATCGGCGATTCGAAGGATGGCGCCGAAGTTTTCGGGTGTTTGAATGCCATCACAAATAATACACGGGCCGTTGAAACTTGTTTGACTGCTTTGCCTGAGGTATAGATCCTGCCCTCTAACCTGCTTGTTATTACTCATCTCTGAAAATCTACTGGCTATCGTCACTGGAGGATTTCTGCCAGTTCTGGAGTTTTCGCCAGAGCGTGGATTTATTAATGCCAAGAAGAGAAGCAGTTTGTTCCTTGTTGCCGTTAAATCGATCTAGAATTTTTATAATGTAGCGCTTTTCGAGTATTTCAAGAGTGGGTGAGTCGGCATCTATACCTTCACCAGACTGGCTTCCAATAAGGTTCTGGTCGATGCTAAGAACTGGACTGTCAGATAGAGCCACACTGCGTTCTACAAGATTTCGAAGTTCGCGTATATTGCCTGGCCAGTTATAAGCTCTTAGTTTTTCGATAGACGCCTTATCGAAACCCTTTATGTCTCGATGATAGCGTTGCTTGAATTCGGCGATGAAATGATCAATGAGTAATTGCAGATCATCTTCACGTTCACGTAGAGGAGGCATATGGATTTTGACGACATTAAGTCGATGATAAAGGTCATGCCTGAACTGACCGGCCTCTATCATCTCTTCTATATTACGGTTTGTTGCTACTACAAAGCGAACATCGATATCGATCGGGGTGATACCGCCTACCCGGGTGATGGTTTGCGCCTGTACTGCGCGCATTAACTTCATCTGCATTGAATCAGAAATGTTACAGATTTCATCAAGGAAAATGGTTCCACCACTGGCTACTTCTAGTAAGCCATTTTTAAGATGAGTAGCACCGGTAAATGCGCCTTTCTCATGACCGAAAAGTTCACTTTCAAGAAGTGTATCTGTGAGTGAGCCGCAATCAATAACAATGAAAGGCTGGTCAGAAAAGTCAGAGTGGTTGTGCAGTGCATGTGCGACTAGTTCTTTGCCGGTGCCAGATTCGCCTTCGATGATGACATTGCATCGTATGTCCGAAATCTTGTCGATAATGTCATAAATTTTAGCCAGTGCTGAAGAACGGCCAATCATGCCAAACTGGTCCTGTTTATCTTTAATGCCAGGACGTTTCTGTTTTGCAAGTTTACGCTGTGTAGACTTTTCAAGAACCTCTTCAACCTGGTTCAGTAACTTATCTACATCGTAAGGTTTCTTTATAAAGTCAGTTGCACCTAGCTTAAGTGCTTTGATAGCATTATCTTCTGTCGAGAAGCCGGTAATCATAATAACCGGTAATTCGATATCAGTCTGGCGGATTGACTCTAGTAATTCCAGCCCAGACATGCCTGGCATGCTAAGGTCAGTTATAACAAGATCACAGCCATGTTGCCTGATATCCTGCAGGGCTTCGAGAGGGTTTCTGAAGGTTTTTATATCAAAGTTACGATCTCGTGCAAAACGCCTAAACAGGTCGCCAGCAGTAGTATCATCATCAATAAAGTGTACGCGTTTGTTGCTCATCGTTAACGGTCTTTATGTTCAATAGGGAGTAGCATTATGGCGTCTACTCCACCACGCTGGTTATTCTGGAGTTTAAGGCTTCCATTATGAAACTGCATAATACCAATACTGATAGATAAGCCAAGGCCACTGCCTTCACCGATGCTCTTTGTTGTGAAGAATGGATCGAAAATTTTATCAATATTGTTGATATCGATACCTGTTCCCTGGTCTGAAACTATAATCGCAATATCCGTATTTCTTTGTTCAGCACTAACGATGATGTGGTCACCACTGTCGCTGGCCTGTATCGCATTCATTAACAGATTGACGAGTACTTGCTGTAACTGGCTTCTGTCACCATAAATCAGCATGTCGGGGTTGTCACCAATTTCAAGAGTAACATTGTATTTATGTGCCTGGGCTTGCGCGAGTAATAAAGTGTCTTTAAGCCAGACATGAAGATCGAATTCTGCATACTCGGGTGGCACCTGACGGGCAAAATTTAAAATGCCTTTTACTATTTTACCCGCACGCTGCGCTTCATTGCGTAAGCCCTGGATATCATCGATGAGTTCGTTTCGATCAGCTGGAAGATCACGTTCTATAAGAGTGGTATAAGAAAGGATATTATTTAGTGGGTTATTGATTTCATGTCCGATACCTGCCGCCATTTCGCCAATACTGGCAAGCTTTGCACTCTGTAGCATCATTTTCTGTGCACTATCCCGTTCGAGTTCGGTTTTTTCCAGTGTATCTACAAGGTAATGAAACGATTGATCGAGCTGTTTTAATTCATCAACGCCTTTTGACGTATGTTTGGAGAACTTGGATTCTCCATCGGCATAACGTTTTAAAATTCCTGCGAAGTGCGTAATAGGTTCGGCGATATTACGAGCGCCGATATTTGCCAGTAGCAGGCTAATAATAAGCGCAAAGAC
>JBFHVK010000172.1:0-6185 GCA_041589615.1 Gammaproteobacteria bacterium
GGTTTTACCCAGCTCAAGGATTATCATGGAAATGAGGTACTGCTAACTGGGCGTAAGGTAAAACAGACTGACTGGGTGCTGGTGCAGAAGATAGATGCAGCTGAAGCGTTGGCAGAGTCGAACAGACATCAGAAATTTTTGCTGACAACATTTATAATACTTGCACTATTTATTGCTGCAGCTTTTATTGCGATATGGAGACACAGTACAAGCCTTCGCCTGCAGCGTTTGAGCCAGCAGTTAGAAACGCATTCGGCTCTACTTGATGCTGTTACAGGTAGTATTCAGGATAATGTCATACTGGTAAATAAAACAGGAGATATACTATTTATTAATCCTGCGTTTGCAAATGTGCTGAATGTAAAAGCAGATGAAGTAAATGGTATGCAATTGACTTCAGTGTTAGGCGCCCAGACGGCATCGACTATAATCCAGGCCTCTGAAGAAGATCAGCTGGCAACCAGGGAAATTGAAATTAATGGTAACAGGCGTTGTTATCACGTGGCTGCAATATCACCAGAAACGGGTGATCACAGGGAAGCACGATTATACGTATTACATGACATAACTGAATTAAAGCAGGAGCAGCAAAAACGAGAACAACTGGGTAAAGGTATAATTTCAACATTAGTAAAAGCTGTGGATTTACACGACCCATTCTGCGCGAATCACTCTGAAAGAACACGCGAAGTAGCGATAGAAATAGCCAGGGAAATGGGGGTCGAAGGTGAGCAGCTGGATACACTTGAAATGGCTGCATTACTTGCGAATATAGGCAAGTTATTTGTTCCAAAAGAGATTTTAGTGAAGATGGAGCCGCTAACCGATGATGAATCGAAACAACTCAGAAAGCATATAGAGTATGCTCTTGATATACTCGCTGATCTTTCATTTAATGGCCCTGTATTAGACATTATCGCTCAGAAAAATGAGCGACTTGACGGAAGTGGTTACCCTAAAGGCCTGAAATCAGGTGAAATATTACTGGAATCCAGTATATTAGCTGTTGCTAATGCTTTTGTAGCTATGGCCAGTTCGAGGGCATATCGAAAGGGAAGAGAAGTGAAAGAAGTGGTTGATATTTTATTGCAACAGACTGACACTAAGTATGATCGCCATGTGGTTGCAGCATTATTCCATATTGCCGAGAATAAGGCAGACTGGAAATCATGGCAGTTTGTCAGTAACAAATAAATATAACAATATAATTATATAAGAGCTGTATGTTTGTAATTTTGCGTAATCACAGACATCATGTTCAATCTATTACAACAGGAATACCTGATGCACATAAGATATAACGAAAAATCAGGAGCGTGTTGCAGTCATGTATGAAGCATTTTACGGGCTCAGGGAAAAGCCTTTCACTCTACTACCTGATCCGGACTATCTGTACCTGAGTCCGAAGCACCAGCGCGCACTGACTTTACTCGAATATGGCATGATGAACCATGCTGGCTTCAGTGTGATATGTGGTGATACTGGAGCGGGTAAAACAACACTGATACGGCGCTTGCTCACAGAACTGGGTGATGATACGACGGTGGGTTTAATAACTAATACACATCGTTCATTTGGTGAGTTGCTAAACTGGGTACTGATGGCGTTCGGTCTTGATGCCGAAGGTAAAAGCAAAACACAGATGCATCATATGTTTGTTGATTTTCTCGTAGAGCAGTACGCAGACAATAAACATACAGTGCTAATTGTTGATGAAGCACAGAACATGACAGCTGATACTCTGGAAGAGCTACGCATGCTGTCAAATATTAATGCAGATAAAGACCATGTTCTCCAGGTGATTCTCGCTGGCCAGCCAGCCCTACGTGAAACACTACGAAGACCAGAATTGATGCAGTTTGCACAGCGAATTGCCGTAGATTACTACCTAGAAGCTTTAAGTCTTGAAGAAACCAGGGCTTATATACATCACCGACTGAAAATAGCCGGTTCTGAGTCAGAAATATTTACTGACGAAGCTTGCCAGGCTATCTACAAATATAGTGGTGGAACACCACGTCTGATAAATCTGTTATGTGATACTTCACTTGTATATGGATTTGCAGAACAGATTAAAACGATTAATGCCCAGTTAGTGCATGATGTTGTTGAAGAGCAGCATAGCAATAGCATAATACCAACATTCAAAACCAGCCAGCCTCATGCCATAGATAGTTTGCCATCATCAATTGAGAATACGATTAATGAAATCGACTCTGAAAGTGTAGAGCAGACTTTTGAAGAAAGGGATGAGTTTGAAAATGATGCCATATCAAAACTGACCGAACGGGCAGTACAGGCAGTGAACAATGCTGAAAGAGCAGCAATACTAAGGCAGGCCACTACAACAACAGTTAAGAGTAGTGTGGCAAATGAAGCGGCACAGTCACATATAAGCGCTAAAACAGAAAGTGTTAAAGATTCAGTGGAGGAAAGCCAGCGCAATGCCAGTGTGACGCCCATTAGTGCTAAGCACTCGAGCGAAATATTGAAAGATAACAAGGCTTCTGATGAAGAAACTGCGTCTAAGAATATAGAAGAAAAGTATCAGGATGTAGAGAGTATTGAAGAAGCTGAAGATAAAATAAATGTTCAAAATGAAAACACTGCAGCAGTTAAAGCACAGTTGCGAGAAGATGACATGGAAGAAAAAAATTCTGTGCAAAACGACAGCCGGCATAGTCGCTTAGAAGATGTATACCCAATTGTACATGTAGAAGAAAATCCAAGAAAAGGTATTAATTTATTATTACTGGGCCTTGCTGGTGGTTTATTTGTAGCAGCAAGTGCAATGGCTGCATTTGCCTGGGTGTTATTCAGCAGTAATGATATGGGTATGTCGTCTAAAATGCAGAGCCCTCTGACGAATATTCAAATTGAAGAAGAGCAGCGAAAACTTGAAATATTGCAGAAGGAGAGAGATGCCGCGCTGGCAGTGAGTCGTGCACTTGAAAGAGAACGGGATGCAGCCATTACAGCAGCTAAGGCACAACAGGAAATGCGTGCGGCAGAAATGCGTGCGGCAGAAATTCTTGCACAGCAGGAACGAGAGGCTGAGGCAAGATTAAGAGAAGCGAGAGCAAGGGCCCGTGCAGCTGAAAGAGCAGAACAGAAAGCACTTGAGCGTGAGCGAATACTCAGGGTGAAAGCCGAAGAGAGAGCAGCAGAGCTTGAAGCTCAGCGTCAGGAGGCCTCACGTCTGCAGGCGCTCAGCTTACAAAATGAGAAAAGCCTGCAAGATAGAGCAGTAATTACAGAAACAATTGAAGCAGTAGTGCAGCCAGTTGTTGTTGAGCAACCTGCAGAAACAGGCGTTGACAAAGCGCTTGAGGCAGAAGAAGTAGTTAGCTTGAGTGAAAAAGAACAGCAAGCAAATATGGAGATACAGAAAAAAGAGAAGCAGGAAGCTGACAAGGTGTTCTCGGCCAATCCATGTAATAGCGCATCTGCAAAATTTTTATCTACCTGCAAAAAATGAATTAATCAAAAAAGATTACAATTGTGATATAGCTATAGAAAATTAATATGATAGCTGATTATTATGTGAGTAAGTGATGACTCACACTAGAGAGGGTGCCATTGAAGTGGCATATCTATCTACTTTAAAAAGGATGATACTATGAGTGCAAAATATAGTTTGTTGATAATAGTCATGGTGGCTCTGGTCCTCATGATCAATACACTATGGTTGTATGAGGCGGGAGAACCTGCCTGTGTTGATTGTGCAAGTTCTGAGTCTGATCTAAGGATATCAGAGTAAAAATATATTAAATCTACAAATGAAAAGCGAGATACCGGGAATTGATCTAAACTGGTATCAGTAAACATCAATAGAGATCAGTCATGCTTGATTCCATTCCTGAAAAACGTCATTGCCTACATTGGCGCAGAACAAAAATCATCGCCACATTAGGGCCGGCGACTAAAAGTGAAGCAAAAATCACTCAGCTTATAGAAGCAGGGGCAAATATATTTCGTTTGAATATGTCCCATGGTACGCATGAAGAGCATGAGCTGATGGCGATGCGTATACGTAAAATAGCGAAAAAAAAGAAAAAACATATCGCTATTTTAATGGATCTCTGTGGACCGAAAATACGAGTAGGTGAATTTGAAAGCGGCTCGATACAACTCGTAAAAGATCAGGAAGTTGTTGTAAGTTGCAGCATTTCAAAAGGTAGCGATGGATTAATACCTTCACAATATAAAAGTTTATACAAAGATGTCGAGAAGAATGACAGGATTCTCCTGGATGATGGTAAGCTCGAATTAACTGTTAAGTCAGTGAAAGACAAGGATGTAGTATGTCGTGTCGTGTATGGGGGCGAACTGAAAAACAAGAAAGGACTTAATCTTCCTGATTCGAAGGTGTCAACATCAAGTTTTACTGCAAAAGATAAACGAGATGTGGAGCTGGCAATAAAAGTAGGCGCTGATTTTCTAGCGTTAAGCTTCGTGCGAGATGATAAGTGCATCAAAACGCTTAAGCGATATATGAAAAAGCTAGGTAGCTCGATACCGGTTATATCGAAAATAGAAAAGCCGCAGGCCATCGATTATATAGAAGAAATATTGCATGAGTCAGATGGCATAATGGTGGCGAGGGGTGATCTGGGAATTGAATTACCAGCGCAACAGGTACCACTGTTACAGAAACACCTTATTAATAGAGCCAGATTCCATGCAAAGCCAGTGATAGTTGCAACGCAGATGCTGGAGTCGATGATTACAAATTCCAAGCCGACACGTGCCGAAGTAGGAGATGTGGCAACGGCGGCACTTAGTAGTGCGGATGCCGTCATGCTATCAGCAGAAACTGCGAGTGGTGATTATCCTGTGCTTGCGATTGAAATGATGGATGATATTCTTCGTGAAATGGAAGCTTACCAGTGGCAGCTGGGTAAGTTCGGAGAGGCTGATTTTGATCAGTGTGCAGGTTTGATAGAGCCTGACAGGAAAGCTGTGGCCAGGGCCGTTAAAACACTCTCCCATGAACTCAAGTTGCAAGGCATTATGGTGCCAACACGCAGTGGCTCAACTGCGAAAATTTTATCTGCCGACCGCCCAAGTTCACCTCTGATTGGTATAAGTAGCAATGAAGTTGTTTGTCGGAGGCTGGCACTAAGCTGGGGAATAGTGCCTATTTATATTAAAGAAGAGATAACGCATGACTGGCAGGAACTGTGTGAAAATGTGTCCTGTCTTTGTGACCTGGGAAAAACAGGTAATAGAGTGTTGCTGGTGTCAGGTTTTAGTAGTGAAGCTGAGCTGAATGAACCAGTAATGAAATTAATGCGCATAAATAGTGAAAAAATTAAAAGATCGATAGATGAAAATTTAAATAAATAGATTAATAAATATTTGAAAATATCTATAAAGCTGAATTATTAATCGACGTCGGGCGCAAAGCCGCGACGTAAAGTGTTTTCTGTAACGCAACAACAGTCAACAAACTGAAGCAGATAATCTTTGCCTCCTGCTTTGCTACCGACTCCACTCATATTATGTCCACCGAAAGGTTGTCTTCCAACAAGTGCACCTGTTATTTTCCTATTAAGATAAAGATTTCCCACGTTGAAATATTTACGTGCATATTCCAGATGTGAAGGTTGTCTTGAATAAACTCCTCCAGTAAGGGCGTAACGTGTAGAGTTTGCTAGCTGGATGGCATGTTCAAAATTACTCGCGCGTATAACAGATAATACTGGTGCAAAAAGTTCTTCCTGTGCGAGTGGCGACTGAGGGTCAACATCTGTAAAAATACATGGGTGTATATAATAGCCAGTTTCAAATTCACCAGAAGAGTCAATATGATGTATATCTGCTGTTTGTCGGGCATTATTTATGTCTTTCTGGATGCGTTGATAGGCTGATTGATCTATCACAGGGCCCATAAAATTTTCAGGAGACTGTGGGTTACCTATTTTTAAACTGCTTGCAGATTGTAGTAATCTTTCAACAAAATGATCATAAATATGTTGATGCACAATTACACGAGAGGCGGCACTGCATTTCTGGCCCTGATAGCCAAAAGCAGACTGGAGCGTACCTGTAATTGCATCATCAAGATCAGCATCGGCGTCTATGATAATGGCATTCTTTCCGCCCATTTCAGCAATGACTTTTTTTATATGATGCTGTCCTGGTTGTGTCTGAGAACAGATGTTCAACAGGTGAGTACCTAC
>JBFHVK010000173.1:0-6184 GCA_041589615.1 Gammaproteobacteria bacterium
ATTACGCGGTTCCAACGAGTGACGCCTGCTGTATCAACATACACTACATCACGCGGCCTAAGTGAAAACTGATCACCCAATATCAGGGCCTCTGGCGAATTGGAATTTAAATGAAATATTTCTACTGACTTTTCTTCACCTCGAATAACGTAAACTCGCCCAGGATTCGAGGTCACTCTATCAAACCCACCAGCATCACTGATTGCTTCAGATAGACTCATTCTACCTTTGTTCATTAGAATGGATGCAGGTGAAGCGACCTCTCCCATGACAAAAACTTTCTGTTGTGTTCGATCCGGAATATTTAGAACATCTCCATCTTGCAATATATAGTTCAGTGAAATGTCACCCTGTTCATACATCGCTAGAAGATTGACTTCCTGGGTTTTACCATCACGACTCAGTGTTACATTTGTCATATCTGCTTCGCTGGTTACACCACCTGCTTTGTTCACTGCTTCAACTATGGTTAATGGCACATCAGTTATAGGTTGAGGACCGGGCGTTGCTACTTCTCCGACAATGAATGCTTTCTGACTACGGAATGCAGCTACACGCACATCAAGCTGAGGGCGTGCAATGGCGCGAGATATTCTGCGCGTCAAAATATCCCGCACTTCACGCACCGTTTTTCCCGCCACTTCCACCATGCCCGCATAGGGATAAAAAATCGTCCCATCTTGCGCTACCAGATGCCCGGCCGCTTCAGCACTTCTGAATTCACCGGCAGGAATGGTTAATTCCGGGTGGTCCCATACCGTTATATTCAGAACATCCCTTGGACCAATTTTATATTTGTAACGTTGTTGCTCAAGGATTCTTTTATCGGCTGTTTTTGTAGATATAACGTATTTATTTCTACCCGCCTGTTTATATATTAGATCGGGTGTAATCGGCACTATCATCACGCCGGATTCCGTTTTATACACGTCTTTTTTCGAAGATGGCTGGTCATACATAGTCATCCCGGGTGCGATGGCGCAACCTGTAATAAAGAACACCAGAATCAGGATGAAAACGTTTTTTAACATTTGAATCACTTACTCCCTAAGCTTTGGAACCCAGTCTGAAACCCCTCTGCTAATTAATTCAAAGGCCGTTTCAAATGCTTCGTCAGATTGCCGATATGGGTCAGGGACATCGAAATCACCCCACTCACCTAATCGATAAACTTTACCCCGAGCACTTGGGTCCCAGGATTCGACAGAAAGCTTTTGCGCTTCCTCCATTACCAAAACAAGATCCGCCCAACGCAACATGTCACGATTTAGTTGCTGAGCGCGATGAGCCGAGATATCAATCCCGCACGCCTGCATAAGACGTATTGCTATGTTGTCTGCCTCATGCCCAACCAGCGCAGCCAGACCTGCTGACTTTACCTGTATTTCATCCATCCCTGACAAGTTAAGGGCTTCAATAAACAGCCCTTCACCCATTGGGCTTCGACAGATATTTCCAACACAAATAACCAGTATATGATTAATCATACTGGCCATATTTTTATTAATCTGGGCAATGTGATCCTTCTTTTAATATAAGTCCAAGAATGATTGTAGTGCCTGAAAAATATTTTTTACTTACCGTTAACCTGGCTGCCATAAACCCAATGCTTCGTATGGCAACCAGGCTTGTACATTACAGAACTGCTGGACAGGGCGTGCGCGAATTGGGAAACACGGATATAGTTTGCGAACCCATTGTAATACTAACCGTATCATTGGTACTATAAATAGCAGAACCGACATTTATCTTCACGATATTCTTCAATGAAGCAACCCATTGCTCAACCTCATCTCCCAGACTCGTGGGATCAACAACCTGTACCACTGCACCGTGATCACCTGCCAATGTATGCAGTACTGCCGTATCAGCATCACTGGTACCCAGCATAATTGAAACAGTCCTGTCGTTATTAACAGCCGTCTCTATAGTAGCAGGGTCTATACTCGAGAGATTATCAAGCCCATCAGTAAACACCACCTGTACATGTGCCGGCCGACATTTCCCTACAAGCCCCTCTGTATCAATATCACCATTTAACGCAACCTGCATGGTGTCATAAAGTGCGGTCATATTTCGATCCGAGTGGGCTGCAGCTGCCGCTGCTTTTATTGCGACTGGGTCCTCTGACCACGCTAATTTCACTTCATGTTCATCTGAGAACGTGATCACCTGTGCTTCGTACACCAGAGGTAGATTATCCAGCATTTGTGTAAAAATACCAGAAACCAGTGCGAGCTCACCATTCGTGCTATTCGACCAGTCGATCACAATACTCAACGAGAGAAAATTATCAGTGGTTTCAGCAACTTCTGCAATAGTAAGATTGGCATGGTCATTCGTATATGATGAATCACCTACCTTAACAGTAGCCGTTTTCAGATCAGCAACCGTCAAAACGGCACCGGCAAGATCTGTGCCATGCACATATATATCCAGGTTACCAGAAACGTCTTCCTGAGCACCCAGCACAATGACTTTTCCTTCAAGCGAATTAACTGGAGAAAATGGCGTCGACGAATCAGACGAAGAAGAACAGGATGACAGTGTAAATACCGCCATTAAATTAAGTAGAAGAATTCCATACCTGGCATAACCTGAAAATGGAATCGTTAACAGATTTTTCATCATATGCTCCTTTATCATTTAGTAGCCCCAGATGGTTACAAAGGGACTAAGACCACTTTAACTTTCATTTCCCTGTTACATTAAACAACAACTAGTTCTTAACTTAACAAGATGCGGTTTATATGTAGTTTGCAATTAAGTTAAATACTTCTCAAAAAAGTCGCAGGCATTAACTGCCAGCAGATTTTCTATATACAGTAAAATACTTAACATTTGCACCACCACTTGAACACCTTGATGGGTATTACTATGATGGGTATTACTATACATTCACTTTAAGTTGACTTTCTAATACCGTCATTGCTCTATATCAACACAAGGCGACTGTATTTTTTCGACAATATGGCTAATACTGTTGAGCTAAACATACTTCATTTTAAAGCTTAAGCTTGCAATATTACGCCGATTTAACCCTCGAAACTTAAAGTTAACATAGCAGTTATTTAAAATTTTGATAACATATTCACCACTAATAATTTAAGATTCCGATGGAAAGCATTAATCACACTATTTTAGTCCAGTTCCCTAACCCAAACGAGGGATAAAAACTTCTCACAGACTGTTTATTCCAATCAAAATCGATAAGAAGCGCCAAAACTCAATACATCTATAGACTCACCATTAATGCTATAACGATCCCAATTAACTTGACCAACAATTCCACCGCGCTTAATCCACTGACCAATTTCCAGACCCAATCCATAGATAGCATCCATACCATCTTCACTCACATTCTGCGAGTTAACAGGTGACTGTAATGTATAGTCCGTATCCCAGCTATATAATCCAATTCTACCAGACCACTGAAACATGCCACTAACAGGGTAACGGTATATGCTTGATATTTGCCAGCCCGTTGCTGTTTGAGGGTATATATCCTGCCCAGATGTAAAATAGTTATTTATACCGCTAAGCGTGCCGTTTATATCCGCCTCTACATCACCAAGATCAACATAACCCAACTCAACTCCCCAACGAGGTAAATACTCATATCCAACAAAAAATTGCGTTGTCACACGACTACTATCTATTCCACTCACCGTTGCATTAATTCCTCTGCCGACCAGCTGCTGGTTCAAAGAAGCACTATCTGCTTCACCCCAGGCCATTCCCACACTGGCGCCAATTATCCAGTCACCCGCCTGAGCTACACCACTAAACAACAATAAAAAGATATAGCCCGTCACTTGTTTTTTTTTCATCTATTTTTTTCCCTGAACCTAATGTCATACACCCATAGTAGTGTAAATAACAGTAATAACAGAGGATGCAATGCTCCACCACTGCCACCATCGATCTTAATTGTGAGACTTTTATCTGATATCTTCTGAGCCACTCCACCTGGATCTGAAATTTGCTGATTGGCCAGACCATCAGCATCATTCCTGCCACCATCCTCAATCAGTAATTGCACACACCAGTGACCTGTTGTGAGTCCAGTTGTATAGGCCGCATCACCTGGTGGCGGGCAGTATCCCTGCGTGCCTGGCGCAGATGATATTCGGTTATTACTATCCGACCAGAAATCGACCCAGCCTGTGGGCATCAACTTACGATATACCGCATTTTGAGGAATTCTTGCCCGTTGTGGTAATATCAGTTGAACCGAACTACCGGGTGAAGGTAATCCACTTATTTTAAAGTCAAATAGACCACCCAGATTATTTAGTTCATCCGCAGATGCATTTCCATCATTAGCATAATCAGTGATATCTGTCGGTGTTACGCCTGCCTGGCTTGCTCCCGCCTCAAATGCAACCTTACCCAAAGATAAAACAATACCTGCTTCAGCTTCCATCAAATACCTGTCTGCAGCTAAACCCTGGAGCACATTTTTGGCATCAATTGCATCCAGATAATCAGGCACGCCATCATTATCTGCATCACCATAGCCTTCATCGAGATCAGACGTGCCATCACCATCACTATCAATTTCGGTTAACACTGGTTCTTCCGCCACAACTCTCAGGTATATTTCTTCATCCACATTCACGCTACCGTCATTAACCAGCACCTTAAGTGTATATACACCCGGGTTAACGAGAGCCGGGTCGAAACTGAACACAGCATCGGAAATAACAGAATCAGCATTCAATACATCAGTATCACTAAATCTCCAGTCATAACTGTGCTCATCAGCACTGTTTGAATCATTCACCAGCGCAGTCACTGTCACTGTCCCAGGGATTTGGCTTTGGCTAACCACACGCGTCAAACCATTTCCCTGGCTCGCCTGAAGCTCTACCTGTGGCGCCACATTGCCTTCAACCACTTGAATGGTATGCTGAGTTTTTGTACCTGCAATCGCATTGCCGGGCGAGCCCATGGTAAGCACAATAGTCTCTACACCTTCTATTGTGGCATCAGAATGAATTGTAAAACTGATCGCTTGCTCTCTACCACTTACAATGTCTATGCTACCGCTACTTAAATTATGATCCATTGAATCTGCAGTGCCACCAACCTCATATGGCACAGTAACTGGATAGCTAACAGCTGTGCCATTGAGCACCAATTTAACTGAGACGTTATTACCTTCAGCACTCACCTGATCAGCTGCAAATACTACCTGCGGAATCACATTAACAGACTGTGTTGCACTGCCTGTATTTCCAGCGCGGTCCGTAGCAGTCCATGTCACAATATGCTGTCCCGGCGGTAAATTCACACTTAAATCGGGGCTGGCAACCAGGTTTTTATCAACATCATCTTCAACAAAAGCGTCACCGAAAGCGACCCGTGTAAATAGCCCGGTTGAATTAACCGTAAGATCTACAGGTGCTGTTACTATAGGTGGAGTAGTATCGACAAATTCAGCAACCACCACAGTTGGCTCACTAATAACAGCCTCTCGCGTGCCACCATCATCGGTGTAACTTGCAGTGACAGAAATTGAAGAACCTACATCGTCCCGCGTAAGAACATAGCTGTCTGCATTTGCGCCAGTAATCGGTGAGACATTCCGGTTCCACTGGTAATTAATTGAACCGCTTAATCCATCCGGATCATTCAGATCATTGCTTGCTACCAGAGTCTGCCCTTCCATCAGAACCCCACCTATACTGACCACGCCTATGGGCATATCATTTTGCGCATTTAGACTGATGTTAATTACATGGGTATCTGTTGCAACACCATCGGTGACCTGCACGGTGAAAGTGTCCGTACCGTTGTAGTTGGCTGTCGGTAAATAGTTAATGACCTGGCTTGTACCGGTGCCGGTTGCAACACTGGCTGTGCCATTACTCGCAGGACTACTGATACTCCAGGTTAGAGTGTCACCATCTGCATCAGTGGCATTTAATGTAAGTGCAAAAGGAACCGGGCTACCGTCTTCGTCCATGGTCACCGCACTGGGAGAGGTTTCAGTGATCACCGGTGCCCCATCATTCACCGCCTCAATGGTGACATTAACCACATGGGTGTCTGTTGCAACACCATCGGTGACCTGCACGGTGAAAGTGTCCGTACCGTTGTAGTTGGCTGTCGGTGAATAGTTAATGACCTGGCTTGTACCGGTGCCGGTTGCAACACTGGCTGTGCCATTACTCGCAGG
>JBFHVK010000174.1:0-6170 GCA_041589615.1 Gammaproteobacteria bacterium
GCAGATACTACCGATTTAGCGCAGGCATTGCAAGTCGATAACCCTAAATAACTTAAAAAACCTGTTGTTTTCAATAAGTTTTTAGGCAAATGCCGCAATACAGAAAGTCATCAGCGCGGCTGGGTACAGGCCTAACAGTAATACAGACAGGCCATTCGCACTGAGGGCGATTTGCATATCACGATTGCAGATTATTTCAGACTTGTCTTCAGCATCATCGAAGTACATCAGTTTGATAATACGTAGATAGTAATAAATACCCACAATTGAGAAGAATACTGCAACCAGTGCAAGCCACAGCATGTCGATATTAACAACCGCTTTCAGCACGGCAAGTTTAGCCCAGAAGCCAACCGTTGGCGGAACACCGGCCATTGAAAAAATGAGGATCAGCATCATAAAAGCAAACCAGGGACTACGCTGATTCAGGCCCTTGAAGTCATTTAGCTCTTCAGCTTCAAAACCACTTCGAGTTAGCAAAATGATAATGCCAAACCCACCCAGTGACATCAACGCATACACAAGGGTATAGAACATTGATGCCGCATAACCTTCCTGATTACCTGCCAGTATGCCCAGCATTATAAAACCAACATGAGAGATGGTTGAATATGCCAGCATGCGCTTCAGGTTAGTCTGTGCAATGGCAATTACGTTACCGATCACCATAGATAGCACTGCCATAATAACCAGCATACCCTGCCAGTCAGTTTGCAGGCTTCCCATGCTTTCCGAAAGCAGTCGCATAATCATCGCAAACCCGGCTACTTTTGGTGCTGAAGCAATATAGCTGGTTACGGTGGTGGGTGACCCCTGGTATACATCGGGCAACCACATGTGAAAAGGTACGGCACCGAGTTTAAAGGCCAGACCAATCACCATAAATACCAGACCGAAAACGAGTACGATACTGGTGTCTTTCATACTTTCTATGGTGGTAGCGACTTCAACAATATTCAGTGAAGAGGTCATACCATACACCATAGACATACCGTACAGCATCATGCCCGAGGCGATTGCTCCGAGAATAAAATATTTCATGGCTGCTTCTGAAGCTCTTGGATTCTCACGATCGAAGGCCACCATGGCATAGAGCGACAGGGACAGAAGTTCCAGCCCCAGGTATATCGACAGAAAATGATTTGCCGAAATCATTACCATCATTCCAAGCAGGCCAAACAGGCCGAGTACATAGAACTCACCCTTGAATATATTACGTTGCTGCAGGTAACGGCGTGAATAGACAAACACGAGAGCAACCAGGATAACTACGCTGTATTTCAGCACCAATGACAGTGTGTCGCTAACAAACATGCCATTGAATGCAATCTCACGTGATTCAGGCGTATGCATGGTCATCAATAGCAGTGTGATAATGAGGCCAAGCTGGGACAGCACATAGGTAACATTACGACGCTCGTCCTTCAGGTAGACGTCAACCACCAGCACCGTACAGGCCAGCCCCAGAAGAAATATCTCTGGCATGGCGATGGATAAATTGAGCATTTCAAGTGTCATTATGAGTTCTCTATAGGTCTACTCGCCTTCTTTAAGGCAACTTCGATTCGGCCACGTGCTGCAGCAGGTTTTCGACGGATACATGCATCACATCTACAAGCGGCGCGGGATACAGGCCAAGTGCAAGTACAGCAACTGCAAGTATCGACATAATGACAAGTTCCCGTGAATTAATATCCTGCAGGGCTTTCACATTGTCATTTTTAATTTCACCGTAAAACACCCGTTTAACCATCCATAAGGTATAGGCAGCACCCAGAATTAATGTCGTTGCTGCCAGGAAGGCAATCCAGAAATCAGCCTTGAAGGCAGCGATAATCACCATGAATTCGCCCACAAAACCTGAGGTACCTGGCAGGCCTGCATTCGACATGGCAAAGAACACCGCAAATGCGGCAAACACAGGCATGGTATTTACCACACCACCATAATCAGCAATTTCACGGCTGTGCATACGGTCATACAACACACCGATCATGAGGAACAGCGCACCGGAGATAAATCCATGTGAAATCATCTGTACCATGGCACCTTCGATGGCCAGTGCAGCGCCACTAATGTCAGTATTCGCAGGATTTCCCCAGATGCGGAAAATAATAAACAGACCCAGCGTCACAAAACCCATGTGTGCTATGGATGAATAAGCCACCAGTTTTTTCATGTCACTCTGCACCAGTGCAACAAAACCGATATACACCACAGCAATCAGTGACATGGCGATAATCAGCCAGTCGAGTGAGGCACTGGCATCGGGTGTAATGGGCAGGGTAAAACGCAGGAAGCCGTAACCACCAATCTTCAGCATAATTGCCGCCAGTATGACTGAACCACCGGTTGGAGCCTCGACGTGCGCATCCGGTAACCAGGTATGTACTGGCCACATGGGCACCTTCACTGCAAATGCCGCGAGGAATGCAAAGAATATCAGTGTCTGCTCCGTCATACCCAGTGGAAGTTTATGCATATCCAGGATCGCAAAACTGCCTGACTGGTAGTACATGTAAATCATTGCCACCAGCATAAACACGGAACCGAAGAAGGTATAGATAAAGAACTTAATGGTTGCGTACACTCGCCGTGGTCCACCCCAGACACCGATAATAATAAACATCGGTATTAGCATGGCTTCCCAGAACACATAGAAGAACATGGAATCGAGTGCCGCAAAGACCCCGTTCATCAGGCCTTCCATAATGAGGAATGCAGCAAGATACTGTGACGCTTTCACCTTGATGACTTCCCAGCCCGCCAGAATAACCAGGATGGTCGTAAAGGTCGTGAGAATAATCAGCGGCATGGATAAACCATCCACACCCAGGTGATAATAGATATTGAAATCACCAATCCACTCGAAGCGTTCTTCGAACTGCATGGCAGCCGTTGTGCTGTCAAAATTCGTATATAAACCCAGGCTTAATACAAACGTCGCGATGGAGAATATCAGCGCAAGTCGGCGTGAGCCTTCCGAGCCTCCATTATCGCCAGACAATAAAACCGTGATACCACCCACAATAGGCAGCCAGACGACCAGACTTAGAAGGGGCCAATCTGCAAACATTATGATTTAATCCTGATGTTGTTTTTCATTATTTAATTCTTTTGCGTTATTTATTCACAAACAGGTAAAGCAGTCCTACCAGGCCGAGAATCATCACAAACGCATAGTGATAAAGCATGCCTGTCTGAACATGACGTACGACGCCAGCCACCCAGCCAACTACCCTGGCAGAGCCATTAATAATCAGACCGTCGATTAGAGTAACATCACCCGCTTTCCACAAACCCTTGCCAAGCCCACGACCGCCATCACTAAACAGTTTGACGTACAGTTCATCAACCCAGTATTTTTTATCCAGCATGTTATAGATAAAGGACAGCTTTTCACTGAAGACCGTCGCGATGGAGGGTTTCTTCATATAGATAAACCAGGCTGCACCCACACCAGACATTGCCAGCAGGAATGGCAGGGAGAAAATACCGTGCTCAACCATTGCCCATTGGCCGTGGAAGTTTTCGGCCAGTTTTGCCATCACATCATGAGATTCCTGAACCACAATGGCACCCGCGAAATAGTCACCAAACAGCATGGGCTCAATGGTCATCCAGCCGATAATCACCGAAGGAATCGCCAGCGCAATCAATGGAGCCGTAACCACCCAGGGCGTTTCATGTAGATGTTCACGGGTATGTTCATCCATCCGCTCCTTGCCATGGAATACCAGGAAGTACATTCGGAATGAATAGAAAGCGGTAATAAATACACCGGCCAGAACCATCAGGTAAACAATGGATGCCCCGGGCAGGGTTGATTCACCGACCGCCAGAATAATGGAGTCTTTGGAGAAGAAGCCGGAAAAACCAGGAAAGCCGATCAATGCCAGTGAACCAATCAGGGAGGTAATCCAGGTGATTGGCATGTATTTTCTCAGTCCACCCATCTTGCGCATGTCCTGTTCATGATGCATGGCAATGATGACCGATCCGGCACCGAGGAACAGTAGTGCCTTGAAAAACGCATGGGTCATCAGATGGAAAACAGCAGCTGAATAGGCTGATACACCTAGCGCAACTGTCATATAACCTAACTGGGATAGCGTTGAATACGCAACAACTCGCTTGATATCATTCTGTACGATACCGATCAGCCCCATAAACAGGGCAGTAATCGCACCAATAATCATCACCGTCGCCAGTGCGGTTTCAGAATATTCATACAGTGGTGACATTCTCGCCACCATAAAAATACCAGCAGTAACCATGGTGGCTGCGTGTATCAGCGCAGAAATAGGTGTAGGACCTTCCATCGAATCGGGTAGCCATACATGCAATGGCACCTGTGCAGACTTGCCCATTGCACCGATAAACAACAGGATACAGATGACAGTCATCACTGACCATTCACCCATACCGATATCCATTGTCTGGCCAGATATCTGTCCTGCAGCGGCAAACACTTCATTATAATCCAGGCTACCCGCATACATAACCACTGCAGCGATACCCAGGATAAAACCAAAGTCACCGACTCGATTGACCAGGAAGGCTTTCAAGTTGGCATAAATCGCCGTATCTTTCTTATACCAGAAACCGATCAACAGATATGAAACCAGGCCCACTGCTTCCCAGCCAAAAAATAGCTGCATAAAGTTATTCGACATAACCAGCATCAGCATGGAAAAGGTAAACAGCGAAATATAACTGAAGAAGCGCTGGTAGCCGGGATCATCATGCATGTAGCCGATGGTGTACACATGCACCATCAGTGAAACACCCGTCACCACACACATCATCATAATCGTGAGATGATCAATCAGGAAGCCCACTTCGAAACGCAGACCATCACTCACCATCCAGGTATACACGGTACCATTAAATACCTCGGCACCTTCCAGAACATGGTGGTTAAAAACGATGAGGGAAAGAATAAACGAAACCGCAACGCCGGCTATAGTGACCGTATGAGCACCACTACGACCTATCGCCTTACCGAAGAAACCCGCGACAATAGCCCCGAACAATGAAGCAAGTGGAATAGCTAAATATATTAATTCCAATGTCCTATCCCTTCATAGTATTCAATTCAGACACATTTATAGTCTGGCGGTTACGGAACAGCACCACAAGTATGGCAAGACCAATTGCGGCCTCCGCTGCAGCGACTGTCAGAATAAAGAACACAAATACCTGTCCTGCACTGTCCCCAAGAAAGTGCGAGAACGCGATAAAGTTAATATTTACGGCCAGTAGCATCAGCTCAATACACATCAACAATACAATTACGTTTTTACGGTTGATGAAAATACCAGCGATACTGATTGAAAACATAATCGCGCCAAGGATGAGATAACTGGATAATGGAATCATTGCTTATCCTCCGACTCGTTAGTTTCCGCTTTCATTTTTACGACACGCAGGCGATCCTGTTTCATAACCTGCATCTGTTTACCCGGCGTCTGGTAACGTGTATTCGGACGTCGACGCATGGTCAGCGCGATAGCAGCAACAATAGCAACCAGTAGAATGACCGCTGCCAGTTCGAATGCATATACATAATCTGTGTAGAGAACACGACCAAGGGCTTTGGTATTACTGTAATCAGCAGCCTGTTTTTCCGGTAACGCAAATGCTTCAAAGCCAAGTTGTTCCGGACCCACAACTAAAATCATCTGAGCCACCAGCAGTATCGCAATAGCTATACCGAATGGTGCATAACGCATCATGCCTTCTCGCATGCGTACAATATTGATATCCAGCATCATGACGACGAACAGGAACAGCACCATAACCGCACCGACGTAGACAAGCACCAGGGAAATCGCCAGAAACTCTGCTTCGAGTAATAACCAGATGGCAGAGGTCGCAAAAAAGGTGAGCACAAGAAACAGTGCTGAATGCACCGGGTTACGCGCACCAACGACGCCCAATGCAGACACCACCATCAGGGTGGAGAATGCATAAAAGACGATTTCAAAAAAGCTCATGAATTAATCCCATAATTATCTAACAGCGTTAGTCCGCAAATATGGCTCCTGCACATCAATGTGCCCGCCAAATTAGTGCTCCCTGCACGTCAACGCGAATGAACGCAAATTTTTAGTTAAATTCTCTATTCTTACTGACGTCTCCTGGAGACAACAGCTTTAACAAGCAAC
>JBFHVK010000175.1:0-6161 GCA_041589615.1 Gammaproteobacteria bacterium
AGTGCAATGAGAAATTCACACGACGCTTCACTCACATCGAAAGGCATCTTGCACAGAATAACAAAACAGTAGAGAGCGCTACGCTTGATGAGCTGGAAAAGTTATGGCAGCAGGCAAAAAAAGTTACTGAGTAGATTCAACTTACCCGAAACTAATGAATAATTGCAAAAGCTTTATTCCGCAAATGCACGCAAATAAACGCAAATTATAGCTTTAGAGTATCTATGCAACCGCTAAATTAGCGTATCTATGCTCATTAACGCAAAAACCAAAACTCTGCCACAGTGTAATGCGCCGTAGGCGCATAAAAAAACATTAGCGTTTATTTGCGTGCATTTGCGGAAAAGAGCTTTTGATTCTTGTTTTACTAGCGACCATTATCAGTCAGTTGTATATACGCATAATAACGTTTGCGGATATTTCTCACATAATTTACCGGCTCACTTCCACGTACATAGCCATGACGAGCTTTGCGTGCGTGTTCACGACGAGATAACAGCAGCATGGCTTTTTCTACATTTTCAAACCATTTGTCCGGGTTGAGGCCCTGCTGCCTGGCAAGGCGTCGTGCATCCCTGACATGCCCGTGTCCGGCATTGTAGGCTGCGAGGATAAACCACATACGGTCCTTTACGCTTAGTTCTGGCTCGAAGCGGTCACGCACCCAGTCGAGATATATGATGCCAGCTTTTATTCCGGATTCCGGATCTTCAAGATTATTAATGCCCACTTCTTTTGCCGTTCTGGGCATGACCTGCATAAGTCCTTTTGCACCAGCCCAGGATTTTGCATTAGGCTTGAAACGGCTTTCCTGATACATCTGTGCAGTAATGAGTCGCCAGTCAAACTGATATTGGCTGGCATATTTCTTTACCAGTTTGTCATAAGGTGAGAGCTGGCCTTTTGGGTTTAGATCGATGCGCTCTTCCCTGTATTCCCGGATAGTATGCAGATCTTTAAAATATTTCTGGTAGGTTATATTGTAAAACAGTGAGCGGTACTGTTTTTTCAGGAAGCTGTTTACTGCCTTATGCAGTTTCGTGTTTTCCTTGCGCATAGCCCACGCATGTTCGCGCTCTCTTTCTAGCGTGAAAGCCGCCTTTATGTCATCACGCCAGGTTAGTTCTATATCGAGTATATGGCTGTCAGCAATTGTAAGGTCGTACTTGCCAGATGCAACATGGTCAATAATTTCTTCGGTCTCCATGTTCTCATCAACGCTAACAATTTTGAACTGATGCCCCTGTTGTTGAAGATTTTGCAGGGTATTCCAGTACGAGCTTGATTTTCGAACATACAGAGTACGACCTTTAATGTCGTCCAGACTGTGAATTATTTTATCCTTGCTACGACTGATAATAACTTCAACAGTACGATGATAAGGACGGCTAAACTGGATGTTCTGTGCCTTGCGTGAGTCGGTGATCGTCATAAAACTGGCGATGATGTCACCTTTGCCTTCGAGGAGCATTGGTATCTGGGCATCATGAGTGGGAGCAGTAATAACCTCGATGCGCAAATCATGTTGTGCAGCAAATTTTTTCACAAGTTCATATTCAAAACCCATTAACTCTCCACGCCATAAAAAATAGCTGGCTGCATTGTTGCGTGTTATCACACGCAGGGTTTTGCGTTTTTTAATCTGTTCGAGGTCATCTGTATATAGATGTTGCTGTTTGGTGGAAAGTATCTGGTCAGTTAGAAAACGATTGGCTTCCTGGACTAACTGCTTATTAGATTCTCTCATGCCCCATGCGATTGCGCGTTCTGCAGTTAGTGCAATCGGGTTTTTGAAATCTTCACGATAACTGGAAATAATATCAATGCGATTTTTATCCATTATAGTGAGATCTATCTGCCTGTTATTTAGCATGTCCAGCAGCTCGTCTTCACTCAGGTCACCCTGTAACAGGGTGAATTTTATTTCTGGCTGCTTCAGGCGTAGCTTTTCTAGTGTTTCCTGATGTGATGTATTTGTAAAAACAGCAATATTTCGACCATTCAGGTCTGAAAGCTTGCGAATGTTGTCATTTTTTCGAGACACAATGTACTCACGGCTATGAACCAGTGGGACGCTGAAGTTGATCACTTCTTTTCGTGAATCGGTTATCGTCATGTTAGCAGCAATGATGTCACCACGACCCTCGTTGAGGGCGGGGATCAGGTCTTCAAAACGATCAACATAAATGAGTAGCGGTTTAAGGTTGATGCTCTTGGCGAATTGTATGGCGCTGTTTAATTCATCGTCGAAGGACTGTCCATCTCTAGGTAGCCATGTCTGGTCTATCGATTTTGTAAGAATGCGTAATTGCTTATGCTTTTTTATCTGCCTTAAATCGCCTGTTTCCAGGTATTTCTCAGCTTCGGTGGCACTTATAATATCTATTGTGTCATCAGCCTCATCTGTAGAGTCACTACAGCCAGTGGCAGTCAGGATGCCGAAAAAAAGTATTATAGTGACGGATAGTCTATTGATTATGCTCATTTTTAATTTCATATTTTTGTTGGTGGCACTACAGAATGCATATTGTTATTTATATTAAGCATACAACAGTTATAGGCAGTTAGATTAGCCTTGATTATAATGGCGCCATGTATCTTGAATATTTCGGACTATTAGAAGCACCCTTTTCGATCGCTCCAGACCCTCGCTACTTGTATATGAGTGAGCGTCATCGCGAGGCACTGGCACATTTGCTCTATGGGCTGAATTCTGATGGTGCATTTATTTTGCTAAGCGGAGATGTGGGAACGGGTAAAACCACGGTCAGTCGGTGTCTGCTTGAGCAGGTGCCGGAAAATACCGATCTAGCGCTACTGCTTAACCCTAAATTAAGTGCGACAGAGCTGTTACAGGTGATCTGTGATGAGCTGGGCATAACTTACGCGCAAGGTGAATGCAGCGTTAAATCACTGGTAGATCATATCAACCGCTATCTGCTTGAAAATCATGCCCGTGGGCGTAAAACCGTTGTGCTGATTGAAGAGGCGCAGAACCTTGATCTTGATGTGCTGGAACAGTTGCGACTACTGACGAATCTCGAAACTAGCGAGCGTAAGTTATTGCAGGTAATTTTACTGGGGCAGCCCGAGTTGCTGGATATTCTGGATAGACCCGAGTTATCCCAGCTTGCTCAGCGGATTACCGCAAGATTCCACCTGTCACCCCTTAATAGCGATGAGCTTGCTGAATATATTGGCCACAGACTAGCGGTTGCCGGTTGTCGAAGGGCTTTGTTTGGCGCTGGTGTTATCAGGCAGCTCTATCAATATAGTGGTGGTGTGCCCCGGCTGATTAATGTTATCTGTGATCGTGCCTTGCTGGGATGTTTTGTACAGGGCAGTCCACAGGTTGATGCGACTACCCTGAATCAGGCGGCAACAGAAGTACTGGGTGAGCAGAAAATGGCCGTGCATAACAGAAATGGCTTTAGCTCTAAATGGCCCTACTGGCTTGCGGCCTCTCTCCTGGTAGGCTGCCTGCTGCTACTGGGAGTGCTGGGTCGAGATTATCTTCCGCTAACAGGGGAAGCTCAGCAGGTATCGGTTGATGTCGGTCAGCAGAAGCCTGTTCAGGAGCTGGTTGCAGATACTATGGAGTCTGAAAATGCAGCGGCCCCGACCCCGACCCCAGAGCCTGTCCCGCTGATTAACTGGCCGGGTCATGATGAAAGACTCCGCAGCAATTTTCAGGCCTATGAGGCCTTGTTCAGGCGCTGGCAACTGGACTATGAACATCAAATTCATGGAACACCCTGCTTCTATGCACAAACACAGGGGCTGGCCTGCCTGCATGATGAAACGACCCTGCAAGGTTTGCGCGGCATGAATCATCCGGCAATCCTCAAGCTCTATGATGATTTTAATCAGCCGCAGTATGTTGCGTTGCTTGCGCTTGGCGACTCTGAAGCGCTTATCAATATGGCTGGCAGGCAACAGCAGGTGTCATTGAAGCAGCTTGAACTCTACTGGAGAGGCGAGTTTTCAATGCTCTGGCGTAATCCTCTGGGAGAAAAAGAGGTGATCAAGCCTGGTAATGAGGGTGCCCTGGTGGTGTGGCTGAGCAAGGTAATGAATACTATTTATAATACACCGCAAAAAAGCACCAGCAGCTATTACGATGCTGATCTGGTTGACAGAGTCCGGCAGTTCCAGCTGAATCACGGGCTGGATGATGATGGTGTTGTTGGCGTTAAAACCCTGATACATATTAATCGCGTAACTGGGCAATATGCGCCTGGGCTGGAGAATAATTCGTAATGTCATATATTCTGGACGCATTGAAAAAGTCAGAGCAGGAGCGCAAGCGTGGAGATGTGCCGGGTCTGCAGACGGTACATATTCCCCTTACTGTCGAGCAGAAATCACCCAGGGTACTTTATGGGCTGATTGTGATCCTCATGCTGCTGCTGGCCTTTCTGGTCGGCCTGGTTATGGCTGAGCGCTCAGGAAGTCATGATGAACAGACCGTTCCGGTGGTAGTTGAAGAAATGCAGAATGCTGACGCTGTAATGGATCAGGCGGTAGTGGAGAAGTTACAGTCGCCGCTATCGAGGCCTGCCAGAGGGCAAGAGGATAGTCTTGCCGAGGTTACGGTTAGCTCACCGGAGCTATACTCGGCGACTCAGCCAGCAAGGGGGTTAATGGCTGACAGTAGTCAGCCGGTTTATGTGTCATCAGGTAGAGGAGAATCCCTGGATAGAGAATTAGCAATGGCTAATGTACCTTACCTGCATGAGCTTGAAGAGTACAAACAACAATCCATACCCCGCCTTAATTTTGCCGGGCATGTCTACTCGTCGTCTGCTTTAAACCGTTCGGTCATAATCAATGGGCATGCGATGTCCGAGGGCGATAGCATTATGCAGGGATTGCATGTCGAGCAAATTACCCCGGGTGGGGTGATATTCGGCTTTCAGGGTGAATATTTCAGAGTGGATATATTGCAGGACTGGTCATTCGAGTAGTTTTTCAAAAAACCCGCTAAGTTGTTAATTTGGGTTTATTTATTCCAGAATTAGTCTAATCTTACAGATAACAGAACCACTAAGAGTTCTGTCATACAAGAATTTTATATAAAGCTTCGGGAAAGTTACATGGCAAAAATATTAGTTGTTGATGACTCACAGACACAGGTGCAGGGCATCATTAAGATTTTAAAGAAACATGGTCATGAAACCATTACCGCGGAAGATGGTGATGCAGCTGTCAGTGTGGCACGCAGCGAGCTGCCAGATCTGATACTCATGGATGTTGTTATGCCGGGCCTGAATGGCTTCCAGGCAACTCGTCATATTACTAAAACCGAAGGCACACAGCATATCCCGGTGATTATGCTGAGCAGCAAAGACCAGGAAACTGATAAGGTCTGGGCTGAGCGACAGGGTGCTAGCGGTTATCTCATCAAGCCCGCATCTGAAGATGACTTAATGGCAGAGATTAACAAGCTGTTATAAACTGCAAAAATCATCAACTAATTAGCAAAGTTTGGCAAACGGCCAGAACAGGAGTTCTATATGTCGACGGGAACTATGATAACCCTGGGTATCATCGCGGCACTGATATTCTATTTTATTGTCATTTTTAATACGCTTGTTGCCTACCGTAACAAATTTAAAAATGGCTTTGCAAATATCGATAACCAGTTGCAGCTGCGCTATGACCTGATACCGAATCTAATAGAAACAGCTCAGGCATATATGAGTCATGAGAAGGAAACACTGACGCGTGTCATCGAAGCACGTAATAAGGCTCAGTCAGTTTCCAAAGAAGCAGCGTTACACCCGGATGATGCGGCGGCAATGAAGAAACTGGTGGCTGCTGAAACAGCATTGTCCGGCTCGATGCTACAGTTTTTTGCATTGACTGAAAATTACCCTGACATAAAAGCTAACCAGACAATGGAAAAACTCATGGAAGAGCTCTCCACCACGGAAAACAAGGTGGCTTTTGCACGACAGCGCTATAACGATGATGTGATGCAGTACAATACTTACAGAGAACAGTTTCCCAACTTTCTTGTGGCAAATAATGGTGGCTTTAAAGAAGCTGCATTGTTTGAAGTTGAGAATGAGGAATATCGTAAACCTGTGCGTGTCAGCTTCGACAGGTAATTCCTGTCGGGCATTCATCTAGCTGATAATTAAGAGCCTATAAATAAT
>JBFHVK010000176.1:0-6150 GCA_041589615.1 Gammaproteobacteria bacterium
AAAACGTTATGCTGGCATGATCGATTCAAATGGCGAAGACAGGCTTGTATTCAAGGGACTTGAGAGTGTGCGTACCGACTGGACCGAGCTTGCCAGGCATTTCCAGCAAGAACTATATTCCAGAATATTTAATCAGCAGGCGTATGATGAATTTATACGCAACACTGTCCAGCAATTAAACAATGGCGAACTTGATTCACAGCTCGTCTATCGTAAACGCCTGAGACAGGGCCTGGACCAGTACCAGAAAAACATACCACCCCATGCTCGTGCTGCATTACGTGCTGAGGAATATTTCAGGCAGCAGGGACAGCCTTCCCGTTACAGGCACAGGGGCTGGATTGAATATCTTATGACAATCAATGGCCCCGAGACACTTGAATGCCAATCGTCTAAACTTGACTATGAACATTACATTGATAAGCAGCTTACTCCAATCGCTGATAGCATTCTCAGCATTGTGGGTGATTCAATGGAAAGAATCCTCAACAAACAGTTTGAACTATTCTGATAACAGGAGCGATAAATGACATTTGTAGTAACTGAAAACTGCATCAGGTGTAAATACACCGACTGTGTTGATGTTTGCCCGGTTGACTGTTTTCACGAAGGTCCAAATTTCCTGGTCATCGACCCAGAAGAATGTATCGACTGCCAGCTGTGTGTACCCGAGTGCCCGGTAAATGCCATTTACGATGAACAGGATCTGCCGGAGGATCAATATGACTTCCTCGCATTAAATGCTGAGCTGGCACAACAGTGGCCAGTAATCAATGAAGTAAAATCTCCGCCTGATGATGCTGACCAGTGGGATGGCGTAGAAAACAAGCGCCAGTACCTGGAACGTTGATTTTATCGGTCTTCTGCAAAATCAGACGAATGCGCTAAGATGTAAGTTAACTACAGAAAAAATACTTCATCAATGAAAGAAATTGAACATCAGCCCATCCCTCCCATAGCCGTCAGGCCGGGAATGTTTCCACTTGCCGGCCTGCTATTTGGTTTTTTTATCTGGGTCATCGATGCCCTGGTCGATGTCTATATACTGGAAGAAGAGCAGACATTACTTGAAAATATAGTCATGCCCGATGAAAGCACCGAGCTCTGGATGCGCTCACTTGTCGTGGTGGTTTTTATCATTATGGGCTTCTTCTCTCGACATGTCCTGTTGAAACACATGATGCTAGACAGGCTGTTACTGGATTATCAGAAGCGCCTCGAAGACATCGTTACTGAACGCACCCAGAAGCTGATAGATAAAACCCGTGAGCTTGAAGTGCTTGCCAGCTGCGACACATTAACCGGCCTGTACAATCGACGTAAATTCTCCGAAATCCTGCAGCATGAGCTAAAGCGTTTCGAACGTTATCAACAGTCATTCAGCCTGATTAATATAGATATCGACCACTTCAAGAAAATCAATGACACCTATGGACATGATGCCGGAGACCGCGTAATCAGCCAGTTCGCCCATATACTCGATTCCAGCATCCGTGGTTCTGACAGCGCCGGACGCTGGGGAGGCGAAGAATTTATTCTACTGATTATCGAATCCAGCGAGTCAACCGCCCTGAATATTGCAGAAAAACTCAGGGAAACATTCAATAATACCAGGATAGATCCAGCTGGCATTGTCACAGCTAGCATTGGAGTAACCCACGTGAAAGATGGTGATACCGAAGAGAGCATTATTATACGCTCGGACCAGGCACTCTATAAAGCCAAGGACAATGGGCGCAACCGCATAGAATCTCTGTAGAAAACCCTCTGTTTTCTGATCTACACTTGCTGAATAAGCTTTTCTACCAAATAAAGCATGCAAGATGACTCACAAATCGTTAAAATACCCCAGATCACACATTGCAGGTCCCATACTCGGTCCCATAGCCGCATATATACACCTTCAATTTACCCTGCTAGCACCAGACTTATCTAGAACATCATTCCACAGGCACACACTATGACGACCGAAACGGTAACGGCATTTGACCAGTTAGCGCTGATTGAACCCATTCTTAAAGCATTGAATGAGGTTGGCTATGAAACCCCATCCCCCATTCAGGCACAGACTATTCCATTATTACTAGAAGGCAGGGATGTCCTCGGACAGGCACAGACCGGCACGGGCAAAACCGCTGCATTCGCCCTGCCTGTCATGTCGAATATCGACTTAAAACAGAAAAACCCACAGGTGCTGGTACTGGCACCCACTCGCGAACTGGCCATACAGGTTGCCGAGGCATTCCAGAAGTATGCAAAGCACATGAAAGGTTTCCACGTATTACCTGTTTATGGTGGTCAGGACTATCGAGGCCAGATCAGTGCACTTAAGCGCGGCGTCCATGTCGTCGTTGGCACACCTGGCCGGGTTATGGATCACATGCGCAAGGGCACGCTAAAACTGGACAACCTCTCAACCCTGGTACTGGATGAAGCAGATGAAATGCTTCGTATGGGCTTTATTGATGATGTTGAATGGGTTCTTGAACAAACACCACCGAAAAGACAGATCGCCCTGTTCTCTGCCACCATGCCACAGCAGATTCGACGCATTGCGACCAATCACCTGAACAATCCAGAACAGATAACCATAAAAGTTAAAACCACGACCGCAGAAACCATACGCCAGCGTTTCTGGCCAGTGAGTGGCGTGCATAAACTCGATGCCCTGACACGTATTCTTGAAGCAGAAGAGTTCGATGCAATGATCATATTTGTACGCACCAAGAATTCAACAGTAGAACTGGCTGAAAAGCTTGAAGCCCGTGGTTACGCAGCGGCAGCCATAAATGGCGACATACAACAGTCCCAACGTGAACGCACTATCGATCAGCTTAAAAAAGGCAAACTCGATATCCTCGTAGCAACTGATGTGGCTGCACGTGGCCTTGATGTGCCACGCATCAGTCATGTTGTAAATTATGATATTCCTCATGATACCGAAGCCTATGTGCACCGCATTGGCCGCACCGGACGTGCTGGCAGACAGGGTGATGCAATCCTGTTTGTCGCACCTCGAGAAAAGCGCCTGCTGCATGCCATTGAAAAGGCGACGCGCAAGGAAATTGAAATGATGGAACTGCCATCCACCGAACTGATCAATGATCAGCGTGTAGTTAAGTTCAAGCAACGCATCACTGACACGCTGGCCACAGAAGAACTCGGCATGTTTTACCAGATGATTGAACAGTATCAGCTGGAACACAATGTCCCCGCACTGGAAATTGCAGCCGCGTTAGCCCAGTTACTACAGGGAGAGGCTCCGTTTTTATTACAGAACAAACCTCAACGCAAAGGTGACAAACCCCAGAAGCGCAAAGAAAAGACACAGGAAAGCTTTAGTGAATCATCCGACAGGCCTCGACGTAAGGAAAACTTCAACGAATCATCTGACAGGCCTCGACGTAAGGAAAATGATAGAAAACCTGAACGCAAACCCGCAAAAGTTGCAGCTCCTGCCAAAGGAATGGATCGTTACAGGATTGAAGTAGGCAAAACACACAATGTTATGCCGGGAAACATCGTTGGCGCAATTGCTAATGAAGGTGGTATCGACAGCAAGTTCATTGGTCGCATTGATATATTTGATGACTACAGCCTGGTAGATTTACCCGAAAGCATGCCAAAAGATGCATTCAATGACCTTAAGACTGCATGGGTATCTGGACAGCAACTTCGCATATCACGCCTTGCATCAGAGAAAAAACCAAAGAAGAACAAAGGCAAAACAAATAAGAATAAAGGCAAGCCAAAGAAAGATGGAAAGAAAAAAATACGTAAAAAAGTTAGAAAAACCGAGCCTTAGCCTGAGACTACAAAGCAGCCAGCATCAGCGTTATAATTGCGCATAGCATAAATCATCTATCGGGAAACCAGTGTGAGTAAAGAAGTTTTTATATTTGAGGTCAATCAAACCAGCTTTGAAAAATATGTTGGGCTCAATTCACATAAAATACCTGTAGTCGTTGAATTTATGGGCATCTGGTCAGAGCCATGCATTATCGTAGATGGCATCTTCAGCAAGCTTGCTAAAGAATTTGCTGAAGAGTTTATTTTTGCCAAAGTTGATATCGATGAACAGGCAGAGCTTTGCAAGCAATTCGACATTCAGAATGTACCTACCATAATTGTTTTCAAGGATGGAAAGCCAGTACGCACTGATGTCGGCCAGATGCAGGAAGAAGATGCTCGTAAATTACTCAAGGATTTTGGTGTAAGTAGAGAGTCTGATGAACTGAGGGAGCTTGCCAGGGAGAAACACCTGTCAGGTGACACACCAGCCGCAATCCTTTTACTCACCGAAGCTATCAGAAAGGATCCCGCAAACACACGTGTAGCGATGGATATGGTACAGGTATTTATTGATATAGGTGAACTTGAGCAGGCAGAAGGCCTGTATAACAGGTTTCCCAAAACCATACAGCAAACCGACACAGGAAAATCCCTTGCTGGACATCTGACATTTGCAAAAGCCGCGAGCAAGACTGCTGGTCGACAGGCACTCCTTGAAACGTTAAGCACAGATAGCAACAATCATGATGCACGATTTGATCTGGCTGTTTGCATGATCTCTGATTATGACTACGTGCAAGCCAGTGAGGAACTCTTCAAGATACTGGAAGCCTTTCCGGAATACAGGGATGGCGCCGCTAGAGAACTGATTATCACTATCAGCAATATCCTCGGCCCCCAGGAGGAAGCATCGCAGAAGATACGCAGAAAGCTAGCTAATTCTCTTTCAAAATAAGTACTAGACCAGACTCAACCTGGCTCATCTATATCCAGATTTAAGCCCAGATATAAGTTATACAGTTAATCTAACTAGTGCAGCTTATATATTTTTTTATTCAACTGCGACTCGACATTTTTCTTATATTGAAGAAAGTGAATTAACTTTCCTCCTGTTTGCTTATCCAGACACTCACCTGACTCACACATAATATCAATATCTGTAATATATACAGGCACTATCTCATCATTTCTTTTTTCAAATTTAATATAATCCGATATTTTCTGGTACAACCGTGAGCCATGCTGGCTCATACTATAAGACTCTTCAGGCAACTCAAAAACCAGATCAATTTTATTATCACGCGTGCAGATATCAAGTTTTATACCAAGGTACCTGATATCTGATGAGACATAGTCTCCCGTTAACAGAATATGTTCATAACTAACCGAATCCAGTGTAAGCAACTGGGCAATCTCTAATTTTATATTTTTATTTACCCTTGAGACAGAATTATTAAGAAACTCAACCCAGTTATTAATATAACACTGTCGATTAAGGATAAGCTGCCTGAAAACAACGAGCGCTCCATTTTCATCAAACACATAAGATATTACATGCTTACCATCCAGATAATAAAACAGCTGTACTACATCTCGTCTATTTTGCTTCATCAGGTAGCTTAAACGCTCATCCACATCAAAACATCCGGAAAATGCACAGGAAGTATAGCTTTCTAATGGCTGCTCCATATATTTATAAAACTCATATACATTTTCAAAACAATATGACTTATGATTATTCCGACTTATCTGTGATACATAATATTTATTATTCTGTTTCAAAATCGTACGTGAGTTAGATAACATTAAATTGCTTTTAAATTCGTGCATCAATTTATTTATATCATCAGCTACCATTATCTCCGCACCAGCTTTTAAGCTATGAAACTGTAGCCGAGGAACCTCTGTGGCTTTGGAGTGCTTTACAACATCATTCCAGTTATACACGCATCCTATATATCCCTCATACCCATGGTATACATTTACACGATATTCGCCGGTATTATAAATAACCAGCTGATATATAACAGGCGCAGTATCTAATTCTGCTTTACTGTCATAACTTGTAAAAAGAAAAGCTTGCACCGCATGCTTCTGGTCAACAAATATATTCAATCCCAACTTCTTATACTGACTAGTAGAAATATTATTTTCTAGATATTTAACAAATTCGCAAATATCCAGAGAATCCATATCTGCTTCGCTCTCGCGAACGGATACCTGGGTACTGGAATCAACCATACCATTTAAATATGCCCAGATAATTAATTCGACCAGCGAATTTTCAAGCTTAACAAGCAACAGCACCCCATCATCCGTATAAGTCTTCAGGCTCCATTTTTCCTTATCTTTAAAACC
>JBFHVK010000177.1:0-6141 GCA_041589615.1 Gammaproteobacteria bacterium
AGTGGGAGAAACCAGTGTATCTAGCTGAATAGAGCTATGGCCAGCCCCCTGAGCGTAGTCACCATGTATAAAAATCTGATCACCTTCCTGAACAGCGCGACCACTCCAGCCAGGAAAAGATTCAGAATACCATGAGTACAGTTGATGATTACCAGATATACCCTCGTATTCAAAGCAGATTACCTGTGCTGATACTAGTGTTGTATGGTCAGGGCTTGAGTCATCATAGGCTTTGAAAGACCAGCGATTACCATCTTTAACAAAATCAGGCTGGTAGGGCGGGGTAGCAAAAGAAGATGAGCACACTGACAGTAAGCTGGCAGTCAGTGTTAAAGTTACAATTTTTCTTACTCGATTATTCTGTATAGTTTGAATTACAGTTTGCATAATTAATCCTGTTTAAAAACCACTGATAACAAAAGTTATCAGTGGTGTGAATTGACGGTGCTTATGTTATTTGTCGTTAGGGTGAATTGCGCATTTATTGTCGAGTGGTTCACCAGTTGCTTTGGGTTGACAGATGAGTGTTTCGGCGATATCAGTTGCGTCGAGGCCCATAGTTACATGATTTTCAATCTTGCCATCAATGACTACATCCTCACCGCGTAAGATTGCGCGTGCCTGTTCATAGGTTTCTGGTTTCTTGATGAAATTCGTATTCAAGCAAACCTTTCGATAGTTTTTGTTTGGAGTGGCAGTACCAATGAGTTCAGGTTCTTCAGGTTGTAATACAAAAGAAAGGCTCTCAGCAGCGATGCCAGCTTTTATTGCATCAACTTCTTCCTGCGATAAAGTACCATCTGGATTAAGGTCGTTATATGAAATATCTTCATGGCTACCCCACATGGTTCCACAGCGATTATTAGCATTGTAGATCCACGTATGTAACATAAAGAAGCGTGGAATTGACAGACCATCAGGATAATGATTTCCATCAGGACCCGGTTGCTGGCTCATAAAGTTACGACATGGCTTATCAAGATCGCATTGCCGTGTATCCATTTTCTGAGCAGCGGCCAGTACTTCGTCAAATGTTAATGTTCCAGCTAATGCTTTAGGCTTAAGTTCATTCTGGAAAATATTGTATACAGTCCATGCGTTCCTCTCACACATAGACTGGTGGAAGTGCCAGTGATCCTGTCTGTTGCCATTTTCGTCGTCAGCAAACCCTATGGGTTTAATGATTGGTTCACCTGTGCTTGTTGTTCCAGCAATTTCAAGGTCATTAAGTTTGTTTCCGTTGGCATCAGTTTCAGCCATTAGTTTGGTGAAGTTTCCATTTACCCAGTCATCATAGTGTTCCTGATCACCCTGTAATAATCGTACGAGGTCTGGGCCTACTGCATAAAAAACACCTACGAGGTTGCCGTATCGATCATAATTTAAACCTTCAGGGTGTGCAGCATCAAATTTACCGTCAATGACATTGCCAGTAATCGTTCCATCAGCAGCAATCTGTGGCATTTTAAGCAGGTGTATACCGTGATTTTCATATTCCTGAGTAAAGGGAGCAAAGCCATCAATAATGGCCTGTTTGATATCACGGTATTTGATAGTGGCCTGGTACTGTGCTGCCACCTGTTTATCAAGATCGCTGCTACGCCTGAAAAATGAAAACATCATATCCATATTTGCCTGTGCAAGATCATTAGCATCAAGCACATTCTCAGTTTCTCCATTAGGTCCTATTACAGGATTATCAATGTCATAAAATGCCTGATAACCCTTTTTCCCATTCGCCTGGTATTCATTAATGGCATTAGATAGTAGATTGATATCGTTGAAAGTTACCATACCACTACCATCAAAATCAGCTACTGATAATTTCTGGTAGTTTGTATCCCATTTGCATGTTGCGCTATGATCTTCCATACCAAATTCATCAACGCCACCATCGCCTGGTGCTGCAATTGCAGATGTTACACATGAAAATATAAATAATGAAAACAAAGATGGAACAAGATTTGTATAATTCATACATCATTCTCCATAAATATTAATAGGGTAATATGGGTTTCTTGAAAGCAGGTCAATAAAATAATATTTCATTAACACTAATAAATGAATCTAGAAACCATTCGCCTTGCTTTGTGAAATATAAATATAAGGACGGAGCGTAAACTATCACAATGATAAATAATGTGAATTATTAATATCGATAGGGTCAGGTACGATTGATATATGAATATATGAAAAGGAAAATATCTGGTTCGATAAATATAATATTAAGCTTTGATATAGTTCTTTGAATCATTTAATTACACAAGATTTAAGCTGAAATATTAATATATATTATTAAGTTCTTATGTGTGTGCCTTGAGTAATATAAATTTTCTAAGATTCCTCCAGGTATTTTACATTCCAGTTTCTTGATTTTCTGTCGCCGCCTCTAGGCTTAGGTGAACTACGTCGATTCAAAGATGATTCAATTAGTTTTTTAAAATTGTTGCTTCCAAGAACCCATGACTTATTTGTGGCTTCTGTTATTTCATTAACAATTTTAATATCAAGAGGTGTAAGAAAAAGGTTTCTATAAGCATCTGCTGCAGATTGATCTTTGTTTCTAAGATTTAGATATTTATTGTGTGGTTTAATCAGGTTGTCGTGAAGGATGCCCGTATTATGTCGATAACTACTCCATATATACTCAGAAGGACAATTAACGATTGATGAGCGGACCGGGTTTAATTCGATATAACGATAGCAATCTAGTAAATATGTGTCAGCATCGACAACAGTGGCTTTGTAGCGACCTTCAAACAGGGTTCCAGTACGATCATGAATATAATTATAATACTGCGCATAACAACGACCGAGTGATTGAAAGACCCGGGTAATGCTGTCTTTCTTAAACGGTGTGGCTAGTATATGTGTATGATTAGGCATCAGGACATAAGCGTGTATGTCCAGGTTGTGCTCCAGGCATTTTTCTCCTAGCTTATCTAAATAATAACGGTAATCCCTGTCAGAACTGAAAATGACTTTTTTATTGTTTCCCTTCTGTATGATATGCTGAGCCTGACCAGTTATTGAAAATCTGGGTTGTCTCGCCATGTTTCCCCTGTTACAGAATTGTTCTAATAAATATCATATTAATAAAATTAATGGGCAGCGTAAAATATTAAATCAATCGAGCCTGACCCCATTGATAATATTTTCGTATAGAGTGGTATCTGGGTGTATGAATGTATTTTAGTAAATAACATTCAATAATGATAAACAATGTGTATCTGTTTGAGTTTATCATTAATTTTTATAATATAGTTATTTATGTCATATAACATTAATTATTGGATATATATATAGGCTATATTCCTGTTTGCCAGGATAAGAAATACATGTTTCATTAACTTTATGATAATTGATAAGCAGGTTTTAAAGATTTGATGATCAATTGAGAATGCTGTGTTAGTAAGTGTGATTGCAATTAGCATGCATTCTACATGGCTGTGATAATAATATGTAATATTATTTTATCGCCTGTGTTTCAATATGTAATTTATTAAAGTGTGTTTGTGACTATTCGCTATGGTGTGATTATAATAAAATGTATTTATAGTTTTGCAGCTTTAGTTGGAGTAACATTCACTACTATAATCAAATCTTATAGTCAGTATATGAATAGCTGCTGCGTATGAGTTTATATATTAATTACCTGTCACAGATTAATGCTCATGTTCAGTCGATTTTTCTCATGATTGTCATGATCGTTTTTGTTGCAGCTCTTGGTTTTTTAATGTGGGGTATTGTTGGGCTTGTTTTTCTACTGATATCCTTCTTAATTATAAGTCTGATAAAACCTGATATTCCACCTTCTCTTATTATGCATGTCCTGGGTGCAGAAAAGCTTGATTTAAATGATATACCTCAATTAAATGCAGTATTTCTACAGTTGGTGCATCGTAGTCAGCTTAAATCCATTTCACATATTTACTATTTACCAAATAATATGGTTAATTCCTTTGCAACAGGCACTCCGTATAATTCAGCTATCGCTATCACTGACGGCCTTTTGAAGGTTTTGTCTTTTCGTGAAATAACAGGTGTGCTGGCTCATGAAATTAGCCATATACAGAGTAATGATATCAGTATTATGTGGCTTGGAGATGCATTTAGCAGAATGACAAGTTTATTATCACTTATTGGGCAATTATTATTGTTGTTAAACTTTCCATTGATAATTTTAGGGCAGGTAAGAATTAGTTGGTTGCTTATATTTATATTAGTGCTTGCGCCTTTAGTGAGCACACTGGCTCAACTGGGTTTATCACGTGCTCGTGAATATGAGGCTGATTATAATGCTGCTATTCTGACAGGTGATCCAGAAGGACTCGCATCAGCTATAATCAAGATAAACAATATTCAATATGGCTGGTTTAAGCGTATTCTAATGCCTGGTAGAGGTATACCTGAGCCATCACTATTTAGAACGCATCCATCAACAGATGAAAGGGTGCGAAGATTGCTATCTTTCAATAAATAACAGAAGCTACTTGTGTCATCAGGCAACATGAATAATAGTTTATGCTAAGCTCTTAACTTATTGTTTCTACATGTATATGAGTACGGTGCATTATGACATTTATCGATGATATTGTTTCCAGATATGTTTATACAGCAGAAGTGTCTGCGATAAAAGATATGGCGATGCGTGCTTCTAATGTACCTGATGTTGCCTCATTAACCTGGGGGTTACCTTCATTTCAGACACCTGAGTATATCCGTGAGCATGTAAAGATGTATCTCGATACTGATAATGATGCCGGAAAATATACTCTCCCTGATGGGCTTTCCGAATTACGCAATTTAGTTGTTGATATCCATCATGTAAAAACAGGTGTAAAAGTAGATGCAGATAAGCATGTGATGATTGGTGCTGGTAATATGCAGGGTTTAAATACACTGTTTCACACATTACTTGATCCTGGAGATGAAATTATATTGACTGATCCCTGTTTTGCATCACACATACAGCAGATTACCATGTTTAATGGTGTGCCTGTCTACTGGCCATTAATCGAAGACGATGGCTGGAATCTCGATATTGATGTACTGCCAGACCTGATCACAGATAAAACCCAGGCAATTATCCTGGTTTCACCTTCTAATCCAACTGGCGCTATATTCCCTAAAGAGTTATTGTTACGTGCTGCAGAAATTGCTAAGCAGCATGATGTATTGCTCATCATAGACGATCCTTATAGTGATTTTTTATATGAGAATAAAAATAAATATTTCAATCTGGCATCTGTAACAGAATATCGAAGTCATGTGGTATATCTGTACTCATTTTCTAAAGCTTATGCAATGAGTGGCTGGAGATTGTGTTATATGGTGATGCCAGAAGAGCTAAAGCGGCAGGCCTTAAAAGTACATGATGCCACAATGATCTGTGCGCCCAGGATTTCCCAACTTGCAGGCATCGCTGCTTTAACTATGGAAACTGATCACAAACAGTATTTCGAGCGTGAATTGCAATCACGCAGGGAATTGATAATGCAAAGACTTGGCAATGTTCCTCATGTCTTCAGTTGCCAGGAACCTGAAGGTGCATATTATGTCTTCCCTGTTATTAATGTAGATCATATTGATTCTAAGGAATTTTCTATTGATCTTTTGAATTGTGCGAAAGTGGCAGTAACTCCGGGCAGGGCATTTGGTCCATCTGGTGAAAATCATGTTCGAATGGCCTATTGTGTGGATAAAGATGTGATTAATATAGCTTTTGATAGAATTGAGAAAATATATCCAGGCTAAATATATTTTACTTATTTATATTTAAATATACTTTGGTGGGCAAGATATTTAGAATGATATTCCATTTTCTTATAATCATCGTTATATATAGTTTAGTTATACTGTCAATTGATGCAGAATTTACTAACTGACTTGTACAGGTGACGATCATGTCAATTACGCGTCGACAGTTTATTAACTACCTGGTTCTCTCTGGTGTAGGTATGGTTTCTACGCAGGTAACTGCCTCTGATAATATTTACTATGATTCGTCATTTTCAACTCCTGTACCATCTAGTGATCGCCAGATGCGTATTATTCCCTCAAGTGGTGAGATAATTCCTGCGATTGGACTGGGGTCCTGGCTAACTTTCGGTATAAATATTGAAGATGTGTTAGAGCTTA
>JBFHVK010000178.1:0-6133 GCA_041589615.1 Gammaproteobacteria bacterium
TATGGAATTCACCCCGACTGGGTAGAAGCGATTGCATTTGCGTGGCTTGCAAGACAAACCCTTAATCACAAACCAGGAAACCTTCCAGCAGTTACCGGTGCAAAAAATGCGGTCATATTAGGAGCGATACACTTTCCAAACTAGGGAAAGTTTTATTGTGGGGCATTCAAAAGGCAATAAAAAAGGCGCTATAAATAGCGCCTTTTTATTCGCCTGCAAAATCAGCATTAAGCAGGAGAGAACGAAGAACCACAACCACAGGTTGTTTGTGCATTAGGGTTACGAATAATAAATTGCGCACCCTGCAGGTCTTCCTTGTAATCAATCTCAGCGCCCACCAGGTACTGGAAGCTCATTGGGTCGATTAACAGTGTTACACCGCCATTTTCAACTTCGGTGTCACCATCTTTAATTTCTTCATCAAAAGTAAAACCATACTGGAAACCAGAACAACCGCCGCCTGAGATAAACACGCGAAGCTTGAGGTTCGGGTTCTTTTCCTCTTCGATCAGGGTTTTAACCTTGGCCGCAGCGGCATCGGTGAAGTCCAGTGGTGCTGGAATTGCGTTATCAGCTGTTTCAGCAGTCATTCAATTTCTCCAAAAAATCTGTTCTAAAGCTGCAATCACTGCAAGGTATCATTACCTGACTAATTTAGTCAAGTTTTATCCATATTGCCAGTTAGCTGGCAGACGGCGTTGGCTCTACGTCCTTGGCCGGCTCTTCTTTGTCATGTGCTTGAAATTCAAGCAGTTTTTTCTCATCTTTACAGTGCACCAGATTGCCGTTAACCTCGGCACCCATGGCCATTTCCAGCAAATTATAATACACATTGCCTTTTACCTGGCCATGACTGGACAGCTCAACACGCTCACTGGCGTAAACGTCCCCGACCACCTGGCCGTTGAGTACTACAAACGGTACACGAACCTCACCTTCGATCTGGCCCTGATCACTCAGGATTAACATGGAATGGGAATCTCCCTCAGCAATAACATTGCCAATAATTTTACCATCCACATGCAGACCGCCGGAGAATATCAGATCACCCTGGATTTCCATCGCTGTTCCGATAAGGGTTTCTATCTTGGTTGACTTGGTCTTATTCTTGCCCCACATTGGCTTCATTTCCTCCAGCAATTAAATCACCCCAGGCATAAACTTCTTCAACCCTGGGAACTTTGGAACTCTTCGGTAGAGCCTTTACAAACATGGACAATGGCTCAAATCCCTGCGGAAATCTGATACCACCTTCAAAGTTCTGAAAATACTTGAAACCGAACTTCTGACGCTTTGTTGTTTTACTGGTTGAAACGGTCGGCAAATCCAGACGCACCTGCTGACCTTCGGCATTCCTTCCTTCAAAGGATAGCTCAACATCACCCCGTTGAACATAGTCATGTCGCCCAACCTGTATTAACACAACTTTATAATTGTAAGTGCCGTTGGCTACTGGCGTCATGACAACCTTATTAACCTGTATTTCCCGGGCCGATGTTCTCGGTGTAACAATATTATGGTAGAAGGTCAGCTCTTCCTTAATCTTCAAAACTTCATCTTCACAGGCAGCTAATGAATCACTGATCTTGCTGCTTGCATCTTTCTGAATATCACTACCACGGGACAGTCGAGCATTTTCACGCAAAGCCTTTTCTTTTGCGCTGGTCTGCTCATCAAGCGCCTGGCGTAAAATTTCAATTTCCTGATCGTAGTCTGACTGATCAAAGCCTGCCTCATGGCGCCCGTATTCAAACGCACTCCATACGATAAACATCATAATTAACAGAAAAACGACAAAACTGGCAATCCACAGATGTGGCTGATGAATTGTGATCAGGTGTTTACTTTGTACCGGCTTGGATTTCATGCAGCTTATTTAATCATTATTTTTATGGTAATAGCGCAACCTGACTGATCCCCATGGTTTCATCGAGTGAAAACATAAGATTCATATTATGCACCGCCTGCCCGGCAGCACCTTTAACCAGGTTATCAATAACAGATGACACGACTACTGTATCACCACCCTGTGGCCTGAACACGGAAATGCGACACATATTAGAACCTTTGACACTTCTCGTTTCAGGCATACTGCCCAACGGTAACACATCTACAAATGGCTCGTCTTTATAACGCTCAGTGTAGAGTCCATGCAGGTCATTTACATCTGTTTTCAGTACGCCATACAGACTTGCCTCTATGCCTCGTATCATCGGCATCAAATGCGGTACAAATGTCAGGCCTACGTCATGCCCGGCCACACCACCAAGTACCTGGCGTATTTCAGGAAGATGCCTGTGACCATCAACACCGTATGGCTTAACACTCTCGGTTGCTTCACATAACAGGGTGGCGACACTGGCACCACGACCCGCACCACTCACACCCGATTTGGCGTCTGCAACCAGGTGCTGATCATCAATCAGCTGGTTCTCAATCAATGGTAAAAAACCAAGACTAACGGCAGTAGGATAACAACCAGGATTGGCAATTATCCTTGCCTGCCTGATGGCCTCTCGATTCAGCTCTGGCAAACCATATACTGCTTCTGCAAGCACATCCGGGCAGGCATGCTCCATGCCATACCATTGCTGCCAGCTAGCAGTATCTTTCAGACGAAAGTCGGCAGCAAGATCAATAACCTTCACCCCTGACTCAAGCAAATCCGGAACCATCTTCATGGCGGTGCCATTGGGTGTGGCAAAAAATACAATATCGCATTCGCTAAGGCTTTTAAGATCAGGCTCGGAAAATGGGATATCCACATGGCCACGCAAATTAGGATACAGACTGGAAACAGCCTGACCTGCTTCGGAGCGAGATGTGATTACCGAAAGCTCAACACTTTCATGCGCCACAAGCAGCCTCAGCAATTCCACTCCAGTGTATCCGGTGCCACCGACAATACCGGCCTTGATCATCTATCAACCTCGTGTAAACAATGCAGTCGTGTGCTTTTACAAAAAAACACGACCCTAAAAAAGATGCGTAAGTATAGTCTTAAACTGCAAAACATCATACCAGAACTGCATCACGAGTGAAGTTAACACGGTATTAATGTCGCCATCAGTACATGTCATTTATACCAGAACACATACGCAACATAACAAACCACTGAGCCCGAACTTTGCGAGATCCGAGTCTCAGGTTATGATGCAGTCATTGTTCTTACTGCGAGAAAAATATGCTCTGGGTAAAAGCCTTTCACATTATTTTTATGGTGACCTGGTTCGCCGGACTGTTCTATTTGCCTCGACTGTTCGTTTACCATGCAGACGCTACTGATGAAATTAGCAATGAGCGTTTTAAAGTCATGGAACGAAAGCTGTTCTACGGGATTATGACCCCGGGCGGCATCATTACGCTATTACTTGGCTTATGGATGCTATTTGATTATGCCTGGCAGGCATACCAGACAGTGTTGTGGATGGATATAAAACTAATTCTGGTGGCGGTGCTTATTGCCTATCATGGCTACTGCTGGAAACTGGTGAAAGATTTCAAGCATGATCGCAACACACGATCACATGTCTGGTACCGCTGGTTTAACGAGTTCCCTGTATTGATACTCATTGCGGTGATCATTCTGGTAATCGTTAAACCCTTCTAAGGCATCCCTCAGGCATTGATCTGCCGAAGGAGCAATGGCTCCAGTTCGGTGAGCGCCTTTTTGTAGACCTTACGTTTGAAAAATACCACTTCATCCATCGGATGCCAGTAATCAACCCAGGCCCAGTGATCAAACTCGGGCTTGTCCATGTTACTCAAATTTACATTTTTCTCTGAACCCACCAGCCGCAGCACAAACCAGATCTGTTTCTGACCAATGCACACAGGGTGGGTATCTCTGCGCACCATCCACTTGGGTAGGCGATAGCGCAGCCACTTACTGGTTTTACCAACAAGCTCTACATGCTCAGGACTTAAACCGGTTTCTTCAAACAGCTCACGGTACATCGCCTGATCGGGAGTTTCATTGGTATGTATCCCCCCCTGAGGAAATTGCCAGGCATTCTGACCCGAGCGACGCGCCCAGAAGACCTTACCTTCCGGGTTGCTCAGTATAATACCTACGTTGGGCCTAAATCCGTCAGAATCAATCACTTACGACTACCTTTAAAAATCATGTCTCTGATTTTTCCAAAATTCAGGGCACTGCGCAATGTTTTAGTTACAATACACATGACTGATTATTAACTATAGATCAAATCTATAGAGATCAAAGCCTTATACAATGAACTTATTAGTACGAAAGCGGAAAATTTTATGCCATTAGCTCTTTTTGACCTCGACAACACCCTGCTCGCTGGTGACAGCGATTATCTCTGGGGTGAATTCCTGACAGAACAGGGTATTGTCGACAAAGCCACCTACGAAAGAGAGAACCAGCGTTTTTACGAAGACTACAAACAGGGCACACTGGATATCCACGCCTTCCAGGCTTTTTCACAACAGCCACTTGTGGATAATGACACTGATAAAATGCTGGCCCTGAGAGAGCAGTTTGTCGAGAACAAAATACGCCCGATAATGAGCCCGGCTTCATATGAGCTTATAGAAAAACACCGTTCGCTGGGAGACACACTGGTGGTCATTACCGCGACTAACAGTTTTGTCACGCGCCCTATCGTAGATGCTTTTGGCATTCAGCACCTGCTGGCGACCGAACCTGAGATTGTAAATGGTAAATACACCGGGAAAATTGCCGGCATTCCGTGCTTTCAGCAGGGCAAGGTAGAGCGACTGAACGAATGGATGCAACAGCACCAGATGAGCATGCAGGGCAGCTGGTTTTACAGTGACTCTCACAATGACCTACCTCTACTTAAAGAAGTAGACCATCCGGTCGCGGTGGATGCGGATGAACAGTTATTAGAATATGCCCGGAAACAGGGCTGGGAAATTATCAGCTTACGTTAACAGCCATGCGTTAACAGCGATACAAAGCCGTCGACACGCAGTAGCGCTATTCGCTCAGCAGTATATCCCTGGCACCTTCGAACTGCTGCTCGGCCTTCTCAAGAATAGTACCTAGCTGTGCTGGATCCAGCTTGTTCAATTGCCACAGCTCTGCATCTACTTCGCAACCCGGGTCCGCTTTCTGCTCTGCTTGCTGCTGGTCTTCTTCTTTATTCATATGACAGTCAACAATTTGCTGAGCAAGTTTCAACAACAGCGCGGCATCTTTTGTCGCCTCTGGCGCCTTTTCAGGTTTGAGCTGGAACTGCACCGCCTGGCAGATAAGAGGAGGCAAATTCCATTTCTTTAGCAGTGCCCCGCCCACCTCGGCATGGTCGTAACCCAGTACCGAGCTTTCAGCTCTGCTTAACTCGACTCCATCTTTCTGCTGCTGCAGCACCTCTGTCATTTCATCAGGTAGCTGCAGATACAACAGGAGTGAACCGATATCATGTAACAGGCCCGCAATAAAGTATCGCTCAATTTCTCTTTCACGCCTGAATGCCGCCAGCACACGCGCAACCACTGCAGTCATCAGGCTGCGCTTCCAGAATACAGGCATGGAAACCAGGTCGGAGGGAATACCATCAAAAACCTTAATGGCCGAGGCAGCTACCACGACACTGCGCAGCTCTTTATGGCCAATCAGTGCAACCGCCCTGTAGACGGTATCAACCTTGGCTGTAAATCCATAAAAAGGACTATTGACGAGCTTCAGCAGACGAGCGGTGAGTGCAGGGTCATCATTAATGACCCGACCAATTTGCGAGGCGGTAGAATTAGGGTCATCCATAACCTCAAACACACGATATACGATAGCAGGCAAGCTACCCAGCTTGCTGCTGCGGTTAATGAGTTTTTCCAGAGCGAGCAAAAGACCGACCCTTTTGTTATTAAAATAATGCTAAGAGTTTAGACTATGTCTTGGGCAGGGTGACGCCGGTTTGTCCCTGATATTTTCCTGCCCTGTCGCCATAGGATGTTTCACAGACTTCATCGGACTCGAAAAACAGCATCTGCGCCACACCTTCATTGGCATAAATTTTTGCCGGCAATGGGGTGGTATTGGAAAATTCCAGGGTAACGTGACCTTCCCACTCGGGCTCAAGTGGTGTGACGTTCACAATAATGCCACAACGCGCATACGTTGATTTACCCAGGCAGACCGTCAGCA
>JBFHVK010000179.1:0-6122 GCA_041589615.1 Gammaproteobacteria bacterium
GGTGTTGAAGTTTGTCGTAGCTAAATACCGGGCCATCTTTACAGATGAATTCACTGCCATACTGACAATGACCACAATGACCAGTCGCACATTGCATATTCCTTTCCATGGACAGATAAATCCGTGATGCATCAACCGATCTCTGTAGCATCTGTTCACTGCATACCTGCATCATTCCCTCTGGGCCGCACATCATAATAATTACATTGTTAGCATCAAACTCCAGCTTGTTGAATACATCAGTGACTGGCCCAATGTGCCATGGCCAGATAGCTTTCCCATAGTCGGCACATAAAAGCACACGAGTATCCGGCATTTCTCGCCAACGCACGTAGCGTTCATTCCAGAGTAAATCACAGCAATGTTTAACGCCCTGTACAATATTTAGTTTTGCATAATCAGTGCGTCGCTGTTCGATATAATTAATCATGGAAACCACGGGTGCGCAACCAAGTCCACCAGTTATAATAACAATATCCTGATGCTTGCTCTGTTCGACTGGCCATCCGTTTCCAAATGGCCCGCGTATTCCGATACGATCACCAGCTTTGAGTTTTGATAGTGCATTAGTTACACGGCCTACAGTACGAATTGTATGATCGATGATGGATTTATCTTCAGGGTCCGAGACAATTGAAATTGGTATTTCACCAATGCCATATAAATACAGCATATTGAATTGTCCTGGCGAGAATGAGTATGACTGTTGATGTTCTGAGTCAGATAGTTTTAACCTTAGTGTAAACAGGTCAGCAGTTTCCTGAATGCGTTCGACAATAATCGCTTCTTCAGGAAGATAGGGATTGCCTGGTATCACTAATTTATTGTAGCTCATTCATCTGTCTCCACAATCCGACGTATAGATGCAGTGACATCGATGGCTGCCGGGCACCAGGTAATACATCGACCGCAGCCAACACACCCGGAACGTCCATACTGCTCATGCCAGCTGGAAAATTTATGCGTTAACCACTGCCGGTATCGTTGTGAAGTGTCTGCACGAATGGAGATGCCATGAACATAGCTGTGTCCCGCAGTAAAACAGGAATCCCATTCACGTGTATGATCTACTGTATTTGCATCTAGTGACATAATGTCACTTTCACTATGGCAAAAACAGCTTGGGCAAACAGAGGTGCAGTTACCACAACTAAGGCATTCATTGGCTATTTCATCCCATCCAGCATGTTCGAGCTTTTGCATGAGGGTGCTAGCAATGTCTATCTCAGGTAATGCTCGTTGTTGCTGGCTGGCACGGGACTTTATGTGATCTGCTTCCACCAGCTGCTGTTCAGTACTGGCCTGGGGTTTAAGTGTTGCCAGTATTGATAGACCCGATTCAGTATTTGCCTGTGCCAGAAAACCCTCTTCAAGTTCAGTCAGGATAATGTCGACGGCAGCAGCATCACGCGGTTCTACAAAGGGGCCATCTCCGGTTGAATGGCAGAAACATGTCTCGGCTGGATGACCGCAATTCACTGCGATCAGTAGAGTCTTTTCGCGCCGTTGTCGATAATATGGATCAACATACTGTTGTTGTAGAAAATGCTGGTCCTGGAGTTTCATGGCGGCAATATCACATGCTCTTGCTCCAATGATGGCGACCGGCTTTATATTATCAATAACAGGCATAAACTCGATTTCACCCTGCTCATTACGTGCTGCCTGCCAGAGTGTCTCGCGTGGATGGAATAGCAATGGTTTGATAGCCTGTGGACCATTGGCCCAGCTAAAATAGGCAGTAGATGAGGATTTAGAAAGACGGTAATGGCCCGGCAGCTGTGTATCAGTTATACCTCTGGGTAACTGTTCAACTGAGCTAAGGTCTGCAAACACAATGGCGCCATCCAGTACCTGTGGGCCAACACACTGATAACCACTGGTGACAAGGGTATCTATCAGTTGTTGTAAATGTGTATGTGCAAAATAATGTGTCTCGCTACTCATTCGAAGCTGGATTCCTTGCCAGATGATGGCTCTGATTACATTTCTGTACATTGATTCAGGGCTGTGAACAGCCCTTCAATAATTATATTTTAGCAACTAAAATGAGCAATGAAATGATTTGTATCAGTGTTAACACCGCTACTGTCATCAAAGGCCGTTGTAAGGTGATATACTTATAGTAGTTGACAGAATAAATTGATATTCCGGTGCAGTGGAGGTTTTACTGTGTGTCTGGCGATTCCCATGCAGATAATTGAAATACAGGGCTATATTGCGCGCTGTGAGGCAAAGGGCATAGAGCGGGAAGTTAACCTGTTTATGCTTCAGCATGAAATGCTTACGATCAATGACTTTGTGATGGTGCATGTTGGTTACGCGATACAGAAAATAGAGCCTCAGAAGGCACGTTCCTCCTGGGAGCTGTTTGATGATTTACAGCAATCTGATGTTAATAATGGCAGGGATGAATAACCATGCATGAACTTTCCATCTGTCAGCAACTCATAAAACAGGCCAGTGAGACTGCGATCCAGAATAGTGCAGAACGAATCACTGCTATACATATAAAGCTTGGTCCATTGAGTGGTGTTGATAGCGAATTACTTAAACAGGCCTTTAGTGTTGCTTCTCAAACGGGCATGACTCAACAGGCATCACTGGATATTCAGTTGACCTCTATCGTGGTGGAGTGTGAGCTCTGTGCATCTATATGTGATGCAACTTCCAATAAATTACGTTGTTGTCAATGTGGCAGTGAACAAACACACTTAATCAGTGGTGATGAGTTGATTCTTAGTAGTATTGATATCGATACATCGACTAATGTTCAGTCAGGGGAGATAGAATATGTGTGACACTTGTGGTTGTAATATAACCCCGGCTAATCAGCATCTCATAAATGAAAACGGTAAACTGTCACGAGCAGATAACGGCCACTCATCAATTTCAGTTCTGAAGAACCTGATGACTGAAAATGATCATATTGCCCAGCACAACCGTGAACATTTTAATGAACATAAAACCCTGGTCATTAATCTAATGTCATCTCCGGGTGCCGGAAAAACATCCTTGCTGGAAGCCACTATTGCAAAGCTTACAGAGGAATTTCGAGTTGTAGTAATTGAGGGTGACCTGGAAACAGAGAATGATGCGGAACGTATACGTAGACTTGATGTTGAAGCGATTCAGATAACTACGGGTAGTGCCTGTCACCTGGATGCGCATATGATCCACAATGTTATGCACTCACATGATTTGGCCGATGTTGATATATTATTTATAGAGAATGTAGGAAATCTAGTCTGTCCTGCCAGTTTTGATCTTGGGCAACACCTTAATGTTACCCTGTTATCTGTTCCAGAAGGTGATGACAAGCCAGCAAAATATCCGGTTATTTTTCGTAAAAGTGATCTGGTTATTCTGAGTAAGGTGGATTTACTCCCAGTGCTCGAAGACTTTAAAGTAGATAACGCGCGTCGTTATTTAAAGGATATAGCCAGTCGAGCAAATGTGCTTGAGCTATCTGCTAAACAGGGTAATGGAATGGCACAATGGCTGGACTGGATCAGGCAGCATGTGCAGACACATCGGGAAAGATGTGGAGGTAAACAATCTGTCTCTCATTCACATAATAACGAACCTCAGCTGAAATCAACACAACCAGGCTAACTGAATGTCAGTTAATGCACATCAATTGCTGGAATCTATTAATCAGCTCGTCCAGAGTCATGAAGGTGAAATAAAAAAAATAAAAATCCTTAATGTTTGTGGAGGGCATGAGCGCTCAATTGCAATGGCAGGTCTACGTAAGGTTTTACCTGTATCAATAGAACTCATCCCCGGGCCTGGATGCCCGGTATGTGTGTGTCCCGAAGAAGACATATATTGTGCAATTCAACTGGCATTGAACGAAAAAGTTATACTGCTTGCTTTTGGTGATATGTTGCGTGTACCTGTTAATGTCAGAAAAACCGAAGTGCGTACTCTGCAGCAGGCAAAGGCACACGGGGCTGATATACGTCCTGTTGCTTCTCCTTCTGATGCCGTTAAAGTTGCAGCAGATAATCCGCATAAACAGGTAGTGTTTTTTGCCGCGGGTTTTGAAACAACGATGGCGCCGATAGCCGCCATGATGTTGCAGGGTGTACCAGAAAATCTGTCATTACTTTTATCCGGGCGTCTTACCTGGCCAGCAGTATCCATGCTGTTGCAAACGGGAGATGCCAGTTTTGATGCATTGATTGCACCCGGGCATGTGTCTACTATCATGGGGCCGGAAGAATGGCAGTTTGTTGTCGATGAATATCAGATAGCGACAGCTGTAGCAGGATTCACTACAGAAAGTGTTCTTGCAGCAATCTATTCGACATTGCGCCAGATTAAGGAAAGACGCTTTTTTCTGGATAATTGTTATCCTGAGCTTGTAATGCCCGGTGGTAATCGAACAGCACAGATCCAGTTATCCGATGTGATGCAGGTGTACTCAGCTAACTGGCGAGGTATTGGCCAGATTGCGGATTCTGGTTTTAAGCTCAATGAGCAATATGCGGATAATGACGCGAGAAATCGTTTTAAAAATTACACGGATGATACACGTTCACGCGTTGGAGAAATGCCAGCGGGATGCGACTGCGCACAGGTCGTGCTGGGCAGGATTTATCCTGATCAGTGCCGCCTTTATGGTAGCACCTGTTTGCCTGCACATCCCATAGGGCCATGTATGGTCTCCGATGAAGGTGCCTGTCGAATCTGGTGGACCAGTGGTATTACATCAGGTATGAATCAATCTCATGTAGTAGTAAATAGTCCACAGGTTATCAATGAAAAAGGAATGGGATAGTTCTGAAAGCGTGGCGATTCATACTGATGCAGATGCTATTCAATGTGCGCGTTATCTGCAGTTGTCAGGAAAAGTGCAGGGGGTTGGGTTTCGTCCTTATGTGATGCGACTTGCCAGAAAATATAAGCTTGATGGCTGGGTAAGAAATACATCCGGTATTGTGGAAGTTATGTTGCAGGGTAAGGCTCCTCATATTGTTGATTTTATTAACCATCTTATTGAGCAGGCACCTGCAATAGCAGAGCCTGTACTGGTAACAAATAAATCGATACAACCACAGGCATTAAACAGTTTTAGTATATTACCCAGTAAATCACGGGTTGATGAGATAACGACGACAAAACAGCAAGCTCATGTCACTGTTCCAACAGATATTCATCTGTGTAATGAATGTCTGGATGAAATGAATGACCCTCATAATCGTCGATATCGCTATCCATTCATAAATTGTACTCAGTGTGGGCCAAGATATACACTGATTAAACAACTACCGTATGATCGTGTAAATACAACGATGTCAGGGTTTCATCTGTGCCAGCAATGTCAGGATGAATATGACGATATAGATGATCGACGCTTTCATGCTGAACCAGTTGCCTGTGTTAATTGTGGGCCGCAGCTCAGTTTCAGTTTTAATAATCGGAGTAATAATTTTAGAAATAAATCGGAAATTAATTCCAGTGACATCATTATTGGAAATGATGAAGCAATTGCCGCCTGTGTCAGTGCGTTGAAACAGGGTAAAATTATTGCAGTCAAAGGAATTGGTGGCTATCACCTGATGTGTGATGCGTGCAATGAAGACGCTATAGAAAAATTACGTGACAGAAAAAATCGGCAGTTTAAGCCTTTAGCATTAATGTTTCCTGTGAAACCTGATAATGGAACCCTGATTGCAGAAAAATATCTACAGCTTAGCAACAGTGATAAAGAATTTTTACTACAGCAATCCAGGCCCATACTACTGGTTAAACCAGCGAAAAATATGCTGTCAGAGAAAATTGCTCCGGGGTTAAATGAAGCCGGTGTTATGTTTGCCTATAGTCCGTTACATCATTTATTGATAAATGAATTTTTCTCTCCCCTGGTAGCGACATCTGCGAATATAAGTGGAGAGCCTGTATTAACGGACAATCACGAGGTAGAAACTCGACTGGAAGCAATCGCTGATGGCTATCTACATCATAACAGGCCAATAGAACATGCTGCTGACGATTCTGTTTTTAAAACTATTAATGGTAAGCCCAGGCCTTTAAGGGCAGCTCGTGGTGTAGCACCAGTTGAGTTCAAACTGCCATTTGAATTGCCTCAACCGGTACTTGCAGTTGGCGCGCAA
>JBFHVK010000180.1:0-6091 GCA_041589615.1 Gammaproteobacteria bacterium
CAGTTGGCTACAGGTAGTTCTGCTTCATTAAACAGTCTGTCAGTCAGGTGAATGACGGGACCTTTTAATGCTATTGCGGAGTCTATAGATCTTTTTAGTTCGCTACACACGATAGTATTACAGTTACTGCTGATGCTAATAATATTCTCTGGTGGCTTAGAATTCCCGCTTAAGCCAGCTGAATTATAAGTGTCGATCCAGTGAGCAAAATTAGCGGCAGTTACTCTATCGAGTGGAGGTAAATCAGGCTGTCCATGCCTGAGTAATATGATCTTCATATCTTTGATATATCTAATCAGTTAATTTCTTTCACGATAATATTTCTGATGAGTTCTACGGAGTCCCTGTCTGTTCCCGCCACTGCAACCCATAATAAGCTCCTGTTTTCAACGGGCAGGCATTTCACAACGATGCGATTGGTTTTGAGTGTGCCATATATGCCATAGTTATTCTCTACAAGATTAGCAATGCCAAGTTTCTTCAGGATATAGGCGCTTTGTATTCTGCATGCATCAGTAGATTTTTCCATATCTTTAAACCACGACCATAATTCTGGTGCCTTATTTGAAGAATGTGCAAAACTGCTTAAAGGTAACAGTAAGCTTATAAGTAGAACAATGGATTTCATGTGCAGGTTCCTTTTTGCATTTTATGAGTTTTATATCCGCTTTGCTGTTTCTGTTGCTGACAACACTGGATGATTCAAAGGTGTTGCGATGCTAAAGATTAATGGCAGCCGATCAAATGTTAGTCTGGGTTTCTCATAGGCAGGCCAGGGCTGTGGAAATTAATACTAGTAAAATAGCTATTCAGTCCGTTGTATGTCTATCGGTTATATCGCTACGGTATTCAGTTGTCGTAGCGATATAATAAGCAGATTACTTTACTCGCATACCTGGTAGTGCGCCTTCATCAGGATTCAGTATCCATAAATCTTTCCCGCCAGGACCCGCTGCAAGCACCATGCCCTCAGATAATCCGAAACGCATTTTACGAGGCTTCAGGTTCGCTACCATCACAGTGAGTTTGCCTTCTATATCTTCGGGGGCGTAGGCGGATTTTATACCCGCAAACACATTACGCTCTCCATTGCCGATATCAAGCGTTAGTTGTAATAACTTGTCGGCCTTCTCAACATGTTCGGCTTTGACAATGCGAGCGATACGCAGATCGATTTTTGCGAAATCTTCAAACTCAATTTCTTCGGCAATCGGTTCTATAGACATTGATTTGTCCTGTGCTGGTTTGCTCTTATGTTCTGTGGCTTTAATATCTTCTTTTGAAGCATCGATGATTTTATCAATGGCTTCTTTCTCAACACGTTGCATCAGTGGTTTGAATTTGTTGATGCGATGCTTGAGTAGTGGAGTATGCAGGTCGCTCCATTGCAGATCACCACAGTTCATAAACTCTTCTGCCTGTGCGACGACAGAGGGAAGCATTGGCTTAAGGTAAATGCACAACAGTCGGAACATATTAATACCCTGGGTACAGATGCCATGAACTTCGTCCTGCATGCCTTCCTGCTTGTTTTTTGCCCAGGGCTCTTCTTCCGCTATGTATTCATTTGCCCTGTCGGCAAGTGCCATAATTTCACGCACCGCCTGGCTGTATTTTCTATCTTCAAAGTGCTGAGCGATCTGTTTACCGGCATCAACCATTTGTTGATGTAGCTCTGGTTGTGGCAGTGCATCAGCCAGCATGCCATCGTGATTTTTCTTGATAAAGCCTGCAACCCTGGATGCTATATTTACAAATTTACCCACCAGGTCAGTGTTAACTCGTTGCTGGAAATCCTCCAGGTTGAGATCAATGTCATCGACGCCGGACGAGAGTTTTGCTGCATAATAGTAGCGCAGGTATTCAGGTTTAAGGTGATCGAGATAGCTGCGTGCTTTTATAAAAGTGCCGCGTGACTTTGACATCTTTGCGCCATCAACGGTAAGGAAACCGTGGCAGAAAACTTTTGTTGGCGTGCGGTAACCGGAACCATTTAGAACTGCTGGCCAGAATAGTGTATGGAAATAGGCGATGTCCTTGCCGATAAAATGATATAACTCTGTAGACTCTTCAGAGCGCCAGAAGCTATCAAAGTCGATGTCTTTTTCACTGCACAGGTGTTTGAAGCTGGCCATGTATCCAATGGGTGCATCCAGCCATACATAGAAAAACTTGTCGGTGGTATCGGGAATTTCAAAACCCCAGTAAGGTGCATCCCGGGAGATGTCCCAGTCTTTTAATCCTGATTCAAACCACTCGCTCAGTTTATTGGCTATTTCAGATTGTACGTGACCTGCGCGCGTCCATTTTTTCAGCATGTCTTCGAAGTCACCGAGTTTAAAGAAGTAGTGCTCGGTATCTTTCTTGATGGGTGTGGCACCGGATACTACTGAGTATGGATCTTTCAGGTCAGTTGTGTCGTAGGTTGCTCCACAGGCCTCACAGCTATCTCCGTACTGGTCCAGTGCACCACATTTAGGGCAGGTGCCTTTAATGAAACGATCCGGCAGGAACATACTGGCTTCGGGATCATAGGCCTGGGAAATGGTGCGTGTGGTGATATGCCCATCATCTCGAAGCTTACGATAAATTCCCTGGGACAGCTCACGGTTCTCTTCGGAATGAGTGCTGTGGTAGTGATCGAAGCCAATCAGGAAATCACTGAAATCAGCCTGGTGATCACGGCTTACAGCAGCGATGAGCTCTTCAGGGCTGATGCCATCCTGTCGTGCGCGCAGCATGATGGGTGTCCCATGGGCGTCGTCTGCACAGACGTAGTAGCATTCATGCCCACGCATTTTCTGGAAGCGCGCCCAGATATCGGTCTGGATGTACTCTACCAGGTGCCCGAGGTGGATTGGCCCGTTGGCATAGGGCAGGGCGCTGGTAATCAGAATTTTGCGAGGTGTTTCAGTGCTCATGTGTACTCAGTCGTATGGATATTGATTCAGGCGCGTAAAGTAGCATTTTCACACTATTTTTTCATCTTTCTTTGCTCTAGATGACTGCATATGGCTATTTCCATAGCATTCGGACGTTAATGCTGGTTCATGCATCCTATATAATGTGGATTCCAGTAAAGTAATGAGTTAATGATGTATGCAAGATACAGCCCCGTTCAGCATTGCAGTGCATGACCCCAAACCTGATTTACGTGAGTTACACCTGAGTTTTACAGCAGAATTCCAGCAGATGGGCATTGAGCAGCGTCTAGAGTCATTGAGAGCCTATGTGGAAGAGTTATTGAAGCAGGCACAGGCAATGAGTGATCCTGGTTCGCAGCGTGGTGTGATGACCGTCATTGAAATCACAGAACAGCTGTTGCCACATATTCAAACCGACAGCCTGCCACTACAGCAAACGCTGGTGGTAGAAATGGGTGAGGCTGCGGAAGGCTCCAGCCTTGATGAATTATTGAGTTAAGAGGCGAATATGAGCGTAGTAAAAACACTGGCCGAACTAATAGAGAGACTGTATAACGAAACCGATGGTTATATCGATAATCCTGCGGATGCACAGGTCTGGTATAACCGTGGTTATGCAAATGGCCTGGTAGCGTATTTTCGTGCCAATGGTCTGGATCAGCAGTTACCCTCACTCAATCTCGATGCAGCTGATGTGCATGAAAAGGATCATGTGATGGAGTGGTTCAAGGCCTACCATCATGGTTTTGAGATGGGCGAGCGTGAAGCGGGTGAAGTATTTGATGCGCATGGCTGAATAGCATGATAACCCGTTCAAGTTTTAAATGATTGCTCTAAGGGGCTGAAAAAAAGCTCTCTCAGGAAAGTTTTTTCTTCGGCTGCGAAGCTGAATTATGTTGTGACTATCGTTTGCCTCTCGCTTTTATTGATGGGTGTGCATTTGCTATAAGCTCAGGCTTCCAGCGTTAAATGATATCCACCAAACTTACGCATATTTATTACACCGCTATCCAGAATTAAATACTGTCCCTTTATACCGTTCAGTACACCCGATACTTCGGCTGTTTTATCAAAGTTAAATGACTTTACTTTCTCAGGATATTTGTCCACCGGATAGTTGATAGTGATGACTTCTTCATCAGTGAGAAACTGTATTGCGTCATGACCAATCGTGTTTGCGAGCTCGTTAATCGCATTTTCGCACTGTGCAAATAACTCGTCTCTGCGAGCCAGCATGTCCAGAGGCTCAGCTTCGCCCTTGAGCATTTTCTGCCAGCTGGTTTTATCGGCGACATGGTCCTTGAAAATAACTTCTACCAGTCCGGAAGTAAGACGATCCTTTACCCTGAAAACAGGAATCGCCTGGGTTGCACCCTGATCCATCCAGCGAGTTGGAATTTGTGTGCCACGGGTTATGCCCACTTTCAGGCCTGATGAATTTGCCAGGTAGACATAATGGTCGATCAGGCAATGTTGCTCTCCCCATTCCGGCTCACGGCAAGTACCTTCCTTGTAATGACACTTTTCCGGTTTGATGATGCAGCTGTCACACTGAGCCAGTGATTGAAAGCAGGGGTAGCAGAAGCCCTGGCTGAAGCTTTTTTTTGTTTTACGGCCACAGGCCAGGCAGTGAATATCACTATTATGCGTAAGCTGTATGTGTGAACCAATGAGTGAATTCATATCCACGCGCTGCTCACCCATCGGCAAGTGATACTGCACTGTATCATTTAGCTGGGTGTGCATTTTCTGGATTGTGCCGTTGTATTTCATGTTTGTCTGGAATTTAGTCACCGGGGCCGGCATCTTAACATAGACTGATTCTGCCGAGTTAAAGATGTAAAATAGGCTAATTGTTAATCAGCAGTGAGAAGCTAATGTCAGAACAGCAGAATGAAAATATTTATCCCATCGCCAACTGGGATATGGGGCCAATAGAAGAACATAAACTGGTCGTGTTTCGACCGCACTTTATTTCAACGCCAGGACAAACCGCAGAAGAGGCTGAAATCAGCCGATATTACGCACTCACCCTGCCACAGGCGAAGGAGTTGAGACAGGCGCTGGAAACGGCCATTGCTGTGCTTGAAGCGGGTTCCTGACCTCAGGCTTTCTGGCTTGAGGCTTCTCTGGTGGCCAGTTTTTTGCGTACATGCGCAGCGAAACCGGTGCCTGCCTCAGCATAGAAATTAAAGGCGGCATCTACACCGGCAGCCTTCAGTTCAAGGCGGTCATCTTCATGTTTGGCCACACCGGAAATCACGCCGGTATAGTTTAGTGACTTGAGGCGCTTTACGGTATGCAGCATGTCTTCATGGTGAGGCATGGCCAGCATGACCAGGTTAATATTCTGGATATCAACACCATCCCAGAAATCGATATCTTCTGCATCCCCAAGAATCACGTTATGGCCCTGTTCCTGGTGTCGTTCAACCTGGCGAATATCGGCGTCTATGCCGATGACCTTATTGCCATGTGTTTCGTGCATGGCGAGGTATGCGCCACTGCCAACACGTCCCATGCCGAGAATCAGAATTTCTGCATCACCGAGATCGGGGAGTTCATCACCGGGAAGCCTCTCCGCTTTTTCATATAGTGAAAGACGATAATCCATTTTGTCATACAGGTTATGTGCAAGCCGGTTAAGGATAGAAGACACGACAAAGCTAATGGAGAGTGCAATCGCAATAATGACCAGCCATCGATGCTCAATCAGGTTTGCCGAAGTACCTACAAATGCCACAATCAGTCCGAACTCACTGTAGTTAGTCAGGCTTAATGCGCTAAGAAAAGATGTACGTGCGCGTAATTTAAATTGCACCAGTAGCACGTAAAACAGGATTGACTTGATTGGAACCATAACCACTACTAGCGCCAGTGCCACAATAAAGTCGAGCCACTCCGGAGAAGCATTGATGCCAATGGAGAGGAAAAAACCAATCAGAAAGATATCCTTGAAGCCCATCAGTGAGCGAGCTAGCTCGGGTGATTTATGGTGTGTACTTAGCAGTACACCTAGTGCAAGTGCGCCAAGGTCGCCCTTTACACCGACCAGATGGAACAGCTCACTACCGGCAATCGCAGCAAACAGGCCAAACAGGATCAGTACTTCTCCGTGGCCACTGCGTGTCAGCATAAAATTAAATATGGGGCGTAAGAGAGGAAGC
>JBFHVK010000181.1:0-6047 GCA_041589615.1 Gammaproteobacteria bacterium
GTTTCGATGATCTGTGCTGCGAGCCAGTGTCCCTGATACTTATGACGGATGACTTTACCGAGTAAATCCATGGCAACTGTACAGGCTTTACGATCAAAAAAGTTACTTTGTAGTATCATGAGTGCGGTAAAATATATGATTGATTATATCTATCGAAGCGATAGGTATAATCTAACGCTGTTTTTCATCAAGGGCTTGCAATCTCTGAGATTAACTTTATCTTAGTGAGCCTGATTTTTCATTGAATTGTATTAGATTAGATCATAATAAATATAGATCTTTGAGTGGTACATATAATTTTTAAGGAGCCTGATATGGGTGTACTGGTTGGTCGTCAAGCGCCAGATTTTGATGCTGCTGCTGTTCTGGGTAGCGGTGAGATTGTAGAAAACTTTAGCTTCAAGCAAGCAACTGAAGGCAAATATGCGGTTGTTTTCTTTTATCCTCTCGACTTTACCTTTGTTTGTCCTTCCGAGCTGATTGCTTTTGATCACAGACTGGAAGAATTCACAAAGCGTGGTGTTGAAGTTATTGGAGTATCTATCGATTCACATTTCACTCACAATGCATGGCGTAATACACCGATTAACGAAGGTGGTATCGGCCCGGTTAAATACACACTGGTTGCAGATATGACACATGCAATCTGTAAGGCTTATGATGTTGAAACTCCAGATGGTGCAGTTGCTTACCGTGGATCTTTCCTGATTGACAAGGAAGGTATGGTGCGTCACCAGGTTGTAAACGATCTGCCCCTGGGTCGTAATATCGATGAGATGTTACGTATGATCGATGCGCTGCAGTTTACTGAAGAGCATGGTGAAGTATGTCCAGCGGGCTGGAAAGATGGTGATAAAGGTATGGATGCATCACCAGATGGCGTTGCAAAGTACCTTGCTGAAGAAGCAGACAAGCTTTAATCAGTTATGCTGTCCGGAGTGATGGATAGTCACTCCGGACTAGCTAATAATTTAACCTGTTTATGAGTTAGAAAGCTTTTCAATTAGTTTAGCGTATTCACCTGCAGCGACAGCCGGGCTCCAGTAGTAACCCTGTCCATAATCTACTTCCAGCTCTATCAGTTTTCTAAGCTGATCTTCATTCTCAATTCCTTCAGCAACCAGTTTCATGCTCATGGCTTTTGCTAAACCAGTAATGGCTAAAACGATAGCATTGTCATCACTGTCGTGAAGTAATCCGTCTGTAAATGAACTATCTATTTTTAATGTATCAATTGGCAAGCGTTTTAGATAGGCAAGAGAAGCATAGCCTGTGCCAAAGTCGTCAATAGCAATACTGATTCCCATTTCATGGAGTGTATTGAGGCGAGACTCAGCATGATGTTCATTATTGAGTAATGCGCTCTCTGTTATTTCAAGCTCAATATAATGTGGGTCAAGATCTGTTTCATTCAAAATGTTTTCGAAGATACTAACCAGGTTCTGCTCTTTAAACTGGCGGGCGGATACATTTATTGAAATGCCATCAACAGACAGCCCTTCTTTTCTCCACTGGCTAAATTGCTGGCAAGCATTTTTTATTACCCATTCACCAAGCGGGACAATAAGGCCAGTATCTTCCGCAACAGGTATAAATTCATCAGGTAGTATGAGGCCCTTTTCAGGGTGCTGCCATCTCACCAGGGCCTCTATTGAACTGGGGATGCCTGATTGTATATGTATTTTAGGCTGGTAATGGAGAATCAGTTCGTTATTTTCAATGGCATTACGCAGGCTGCTTTCAATGTTGAGTTTCTGTAGGGCTTGCTGACTTAATTCTGGTGAAAAAAACTGATAACGATTTTTTCCACGATCCTTGGCACGGTAAAGAGCTACTTCTGCATTTCGTAACAGAGTATTTATATCGGTGCCATCCTGGGGGTAAAGTGTAATTCCCATGCTGGCTTTAATATGTACAGGGTGGTCATTAAGTGATATGTCATGTTCAAGAATGTGAGAAAGGTTTTCAGCAATAATGGCTATGTCTTCTATGTTCCTGATGTCTTCAATGATTATACTGAACTCATCCCCGCCTATATGAGATAGTGTGTCAGTTTCACGAACCGTTTGCTCTAGTCGCTTCGCAACAGAGCGTAATAATTCGTCTCCTAGTACATGGCCAAGCGTTTCATTAACAAGTTTGAAGTTATCAATATCTATCAGTATGAGTCCAAGAAAATTATTACTTCGCTGGCTTCGTAAAATTGCAGATTCGAGTCTGTCTAGCATAAGGTTTCGATTGGGTAGACCAGTTACCGAGCTGTGAAACTCAAGATGACGAATGGTTTTTCTGCTTTTATGAGTTTCAATCAGTCGGCGCACGCGATGTTTAAAAACGGACCAGTTAATGGGCTTTGTAATATATTCAGTGGCGCCGCAGGTGAATGCCTGATCAACAGAAAGATCGTCATCAAGTGAGGTAATCAGTAAAACCGGTGGGGCGTCCAGTGTTTGCTTGTTAATCTGTTTACATGCTTCGAAACCATTTATGTCTGGCATGATGATGTCAAGAATGGCGAGATCGTAATCTGTACTAGTGCATAATTCCAGGGCTTCCTGGCCACTATAAGCTTCACTTACTGTATACCCTTCAGAAACCAGTACGTGTTTTATGAGCAATACGACAGAAGGGTCATCATCGGCGATGATGACATGTGCGTTTGCTTGAGGCATGTTGTTGTCACTAACATGACTCATCATATTAGCGGCATGGTGCATGATACTCAAAAATGATTGGTGCGGGTTTGTCTAGTTCAACATGTCGACTAGCAAGATCGTTATCCTGTTCCTGCTGTAGCAGATTCTGCATGGCACAACGTGACACGGTCATCTTTTTGTCTTTGCCAGAGTGCATGCTGCATACAGGTGTTTTAAGTCGAGTACCATCTATATGTGATGAAAGTACTGTTACCTGGATATTGCTTGCGTTAGCGTTCAGGGCGCAAAGAATAGACTTCCAGTGACCTGGATCATCATGCCCCTGCAGGATGATCCAGTCCCATAAATTGCGTACATCTTTTATGCTATGCAAGGCCCTGTCTTTTTCATGTAGATGTACAACTCTGTTGGTAGAGTCGAATGAAAAAGTATCGAAGAGATCGATTGTGTTTTGTGCAAGCCCAATCGTAAGTATGTTCATGCTGCTTCCTTTTCAATTTCATAAGGAGAATAAACTGCCTGTCTAAACTGTTCATTTATATCAACCCATACACAGACTGATGTGACTTTTCCGATACGTGTCAGTTTGCCATCACCGAATCGTTGTGTTGGGATGCCGACCTGGCGTAATAGTCTTTCAATGGCAGCGCTGGTAACAACGACATAACGTTTAATGTTATTTTCTACAGCGAAATCATAGACATTGCGAAACATATCGAACGTAACTTCGTTAAGATTTGCTTTCATTCTGTAATGTTCGCTTTGTGGTGCTACGGCAAGACGACTCAATTCCCAGATGTGTTCGTCCTTGGGTAATTCCTCACCTCTGAGTAGTTGAGGGAAAACATCTTTTAACATGTAAGGGCCAAGTGTAGGGAGCAGTCGCCAGCAACCTTCAAGTTGATTGCTATTATTACTTGATAACATATAAACTGGATTGATGTCATCGAACTCGTCCTTTTCCTTACCGTCTATACTTGTTACATCCCAGCCCAGGCGTCCTTTGAAAACTTTTTCCCTGAGATTGAACATGGATTGAACCAGATTTGGAGATAGCTTGTTACTGTTGGCATAATCAATTGTTACATCATTCATTACTACTTCACCTCAATACTGATTTGACTATGTAGTAAGTAAATCAATATGGATGACTATTGGTAACTGGCATTTCTGCTAGGTTGAGAAGATATTATGTGAACTCCATGTCAAAAAATATGTGAACTCTATGTAAAAAAAGTATTTACAGTGTTACGAATAAGTAAAGCATCACAGGCAGTCACTATGCCATGGGTAAAATTCCTAAAGATTTGACGAGTGGGCCAGGTAATGAGGCAGGGAAAAATCTTATATAAATTAGTAATTGAGAGAGAAATAAGCCGAATTTATTATAGAACGGGTGTGATTACACCAGTGCAAATGGCTCGTGCAATAGCGTGACGACGTGTGTGAACATTGAGTTTTTTTGCTGCATTGTTCAGGTGGAAGCGTACGGTGCTTTCAGAAATGTGTAGAATCATTGATGTTTCATCTGCCGTTTTACCTTCCGCTGCCCAGAGAAGACATTCCTTTTCTCTACGGGTTAAATCTGCGATAGATTCACTACCGGTACGGAAGATGCGCATGGAAGCTTCATGAATATGATAGGCGAGCATCATCAGTTGAGGGTTTAACTGCTCTATTCGACTTTCATTTTCATCTGCAGGACGATCTGATGCGAAACTTAGCATGGCAAATTCACCGTTTGGTGAATGTACCGGAAGGCTGATGCCACTGCTCAGGCCAAAGTCAGTGGACTCTGCCATGAGCTTTTTGACCTGCTTGTTTTGCAGGGCATTGCTATCGAGTTGATGCCATTGAACAGGCAGGGTGTTTTTGGTGCAGTAGTCGATAACAGGATCGATACCCAGATATCCCTGTTCGTTGTAATGATCCCACCAGTCCTGCTGGTAACCGCTAATAATTATTAACTGCGGACGAACAAAAGAGGTAGGAACACGACCACCATACATAAACTGGTCAAACTCGAACTGCTCACAGGCGAGAGAACAGATATGGTGTATGTCTTCGACTGTTTTTGCCGTCATACATTGCTGTATAAGATCCTGAAATTCAAGCCTGGTCTGGATGCTCATATTAAATGTAACCCGCTCGAGTTAGGAGGAGTTAAGCTGGTATAGAAGCACAGGGTACTTCTGCTCGGGTTAGAACAAACGCTAATATTCATATGTCTATTATAATTCTGTTGCAGCAACGCTGAATTGAACCACAGTCCCGTGGTATAAAATTAGTGCTTTATTATAAAGATATAACTGGAAACAGGCTGCTAATGTCAGGTCGAATGATGCATAAGTGCCTGATCTAATTGGTTTAATATGGCCTGATTAAAGGCAACCAGCTCGATTTTCCTAATTGTACCCGGGTGTATAATAAAGCCCTTAATCTCTTTTATAGCAACTAATGCCGCCTGGTCAAGGGGATATCCATAGACTCCGCAGCTAATTGCCGGAAATGCGATGCTTTTAAGGTGATGATCGGCCGCGAGTTGCAGGCAGTTTTGATAACAACTGGCGAGCAGCTGTGGTTCATCATGCAGTCCATCCTGCCAGACGGGACCAACTGTGTGAATGATATAGCGTGCAGGAAGTTTATAGCCGGCAGTTATCTTAGCCTGGCCTGTAGCGCAGCCATTCAGGCTACGGCACTCTTCAAGTAGTACAGAACCCGCTGCTCGATGGATCGCGCCATCCACTCCACCACCACCCAGTAGGCTATTGTTTGCTGCATTTACAATAGCATCAACATGTCGCTCGGTAATGTCCCCGAGAAGTGTGGTTATAGCTATCTGGTTAAGTGTTATTTCCATTGTATTGCGTTGGCGACATCTTCAAAGAAGCTGCTGCTGAACGGATCGTCAGGGTTGTAGAATACCCCAGGCAATAACAGGCCAACAAATAGTGAGATGATAATCATTGCGTCTGCCAGTTGTGCGATATCGATGCGTGAGTGAACTGTTTTGCGAGACATTGGGGAGAATAAATTTCCGATTAAGAATAACAGTTAAAAGATAACGAAACGGAAGAGAGCTTGCAAGTTTGCACTGTTATGGTGCTATTTCTGGCACTGTGGACAATAGTATGTAGAGCGTTGCGCCTGTGTAAACTGCTTTATGGGGGTGCCGCAGACACGACAGGGCTGGTTTTGTCGGCCATACACAGCGAGTGTTTGCTGGAAATAACCGGGCTTTCCATCCTCTTGAGTAAAATCACGCAGGGTAGTACCGCCCTGCTCGATGGCTTTTTGAAGTATTGTTTTGATAGCCGCCACAAGCTTTTCATAGCGTAATTTTGAGATGCGATGTGCAGAGCGTTTAGGATTTATGCCAGCAAGGAA
>JBFHVK010000182.1:0-6031 GCA_041589615.1 Gammaproteobacteria bacterium
ATACAAAGAGCCATTGGTGATAGAGAGAGCCTGTGCCTCCATTGTAACAACCGCAGAACCAGCAAGCAGTAAGCCAGAAAGCAGTGGAGTTAGACCCGTTTTTGTCTTTTTATTGATGTTCATATTATCTATTCCTTAAATTTTATCATATGGGAGGTGCTTCACAGCAAGTACACGGAAAGTTAAGAGCAATAATTGCGCCTGACTCCCGAGCATCCCAAACACTAACGTTCACTTAGTTTCCCTGAAATTCCTTCTTTGACATTTAGCATGTAATAGCTTTCGATTTTTTGTTCCTTGAACACAGTTGCTTTCCATAAGTTACAGTATAACGAAAATAACACCTCAAAATGTAATTAGAATTCTAGGAAGCAGCATTTTATATTAAATGATCGAGGGCTACATCACCCAAACAGGGGGGCGTGGAGCGTCGGTGATATTTTCAGGTGAAGCCAATCAGGCGTGAGACTAAAGAAGGATTAACATATTTTTTTATGCGTCTTTTCTATTGCTTATTCATGGTATGAGCTTTTATGGAATAAAAAATAAACGCATTAACTACCTGTGTGGGTGATATCGTTTTTTATAAAGGCCTATATAATGCAGTCCTGATATTTTTTGAAAACGGAATGGTCCTTTAAGGATAGTAATATCTTTCAAGACTCATCTTCGGGCTAGGGAAATATTGCTTTGTGTGGAATGATTTCACACTAAAACAATTGAAAAAAACAGGAAATAAGATGATAACAAGAAATGTTCTCGCAGCAGCGGTTTTATCCCTCTCTGCAGTATCAGCACAGGCATCTACTATCTTTCAGCCGACGGATGGTGATGTAAACGTATTTATCGACTTTGGTTCACTTGCTGGGCTGGCCGATGGATATTCACTTGCTATGTTTGATGACAGTGTAACGACTGCGCTTGCCATGGCTTCAGCTGACAGGCTGGATATCAGCTCAAACCAGATCGTTGGAATCACTGGACCAGCAGGTTCTGATTTCATTGCTACTGGTACAGACCCGGTTGATACGCTTACCCTGACAGGTTCAAATCAGTTTGTACTGGGTATTACTGACGGTATTAACTGGTTTATGGATGCTGGTACTGGAAGCTTCAATTTCGGGGCAAATACAGAAACACTCTATTTTGATACGGAAGCATCAAATAGCGTCTTTCTTGGTGACGTCACTGTTTCAGCAGTGCCTGTTCCAGCAGCGGTATGGCTGTTTGGTGCTGGCCTGATGGGGCTGGTGGGTGTTGCACGTCGTCGCGCCTGATTCCAGGTGTGAGCGAAAGTATCTGTCGGCGGTTTCCCCGCTGGCAGATATCTAATGAATTTTTAAATAGTTGCAGCTTCATCCAGGGCCTGGCTTTATGTCAGTGATGAAATGTACGAAGAGAGTGTGAAGTGAAAAAGGCAGTTTTGGTAATAAGCAGTATTATGATGATCTTTGCGGCACCGGTTTCTAATGCTGTAAATTATAATTTTTCATGCATCACGGATAATGATGTTACGGGTGTTTCCTGTGCAGATGCAGAAGCGTATCTTTCTGTCGACGTGATAGATGCGGGAAGTAACCAGGTTGAGTTTCTGTTCAATAATACGGCAGTAGGTGCAGGCGGATTTATTGCTGACGTGTACTTTTATGGTGTGCCTTTCTTTTCCGATTATGTGATGACAGCTTCAGAGGGTGTGGCTTTTACAGAAGCGGCGACTCCTGCAGCATTGCCGGCCTATGGTGAAGAAGCGAATGTGATTTTCTCCGCAGATTCAGATTCCCCTGTGGCAGCGAATGGTATACAGGGTGGCGAGTGGCTATCAGTGCTGTTTGATTTAAAAACTGATCTGGTGTTTAGCGATATTATAAATCTTATGGGTTCTACTGATGCTGAAAACCTGCTGGTAGGTATTCATGCGCAGGGACTTGGCGATGATGATTATAGTGAAAGCCTGGTAACAGCTGTGCCTGTTCCTGCTGCTTTAATTTTATTTGCTTCGGGATTAATTGGTCTTTTGGGTGTCGCAGCGAGAAGACGTAACTAGTTATATATTTTATTCTAGAGCTTGTGGGAAGGCCGACTTAGTTAAGTCGGCTTTTTTTGTAATTCGTTATTAGTTATTAAACGGGTTTCTAGTTTTAGACAGGTCGAACTGCGGGGAGTGCTGGTGAGTGTCATCGGCTGGCGCGGTATTATCAACTGTAATTACCATCTGTTTGTTTTTGGATGCTTCAGGTTGAGTTAAGCTGATTTCATCCAGGGCTTCTTCGTGTTTCATCGACAGTATATTAAAGCGGCGAGTGTAAGGCGCATTTTTTTCGAAATGTAGCGATGTGTTTACTTTTAGATAGTAGGTTTTGCCAGTCTCGACTTTCATCTCGATCTGTCTGCTGCCGGTAAAGCGTTTGCCCAGATCCAGTCTGAATTCATATGTTCCCGCATTGAGGTGTGTGTAATCATATCGACCGGCAGCTAGAGTGAAGAGCTCTTTATTGTTCAGTAAAATCTTCGGGCTTATCATGAAATTAGACAGGGCAGCAGGACGGTAGATATAAACGGTGGCAAGATTTTCATCGTCAGGTTCGACTGGTGTAAAACGGCTCTGATTGAAAGAGCAGGCGCTAATAAAGCCGCAGAGCACAAACAAGGGTAATTTATAATAAAACATTAATTATCTATTTATTATTAGTGAAGCTTATTGCCGGGGGCTGTTATATGGGCTCTTTTTTCTCTGTTAAATCGCTAAACCTGGGCGAGATATAGAAGAGCGTTAATATCGGCGTGCCATCCAGTAAGCGTCTGACCAGTAGGGGTTATTCAGTTTCGATATCATAACACCCCGACTACTGGAGGCGTGCATAAACTCGCCTTTACCCATGTAAATTCCTACATGGCGTTTCTTCCAGCCAGTTTTAAAAAACACCAGGTCACCAGGTCGCAGGCTTTGCGATGATATGGCTCGCCCACTGGTGCTGAGTAGTTCGGTGCTGCGTGCGATGTGTTTATTGAGCCTGTTTTTATAGGTGAGGTGCACGAAGCCGGAGCAGTCCACGCCTGACTTGGACATACCGCCTTCCCGATAACGAACACCGCGCCATTCATTATAGTGATGGTATAGTTTTTTGGAGACGGGTGAGCTGGCCTGTTGTGGACTCAGTGGCGCAGCGGCCATGTGCCTGTCATTGCTGCAGGCAGACAGGGCTAAAATACCCAGCAGTGAAAGTGCATATCTAACCATTATTAATAGCTCCTGTGTTGAACAGTTTCAGGCTTTGTGGCTCACCTGTTTGAGTATTTCGGCCAGTTGCCGAGTAGCGGGGCCAATCTGGTTAAGGTCCGCATATATAAGGTGCAAAATAGCAGTTTGTTGCCTGCCTTCTTTTAAAGGCAGAACTTTTAATTCATTCTCTAGCAACTGTTGACGAATGATATCTTCCGGTAGCCAGCCAAAACCCAGTCCATTGCTTATCAGTTTGTGAGCCGACTCCAGGCTGGTAACCGCCCAGCGGCGTGCATCGCTCAACCAGCCAGCGTCGATGCCTTTACTACCAGAGTCACTGACCATAACCTGGGTCTCCCGATTCAGGTCGTGTGATGTCAGTTCCCGGCCAAGCTGGTGCAGGGCATGCTGTGGATGAGCCACAGCGATAAACTTAACCTGTATCAGTTCTTCACCCAGAAAACCCTGGGGTATATACGGGCTGATTACTAAATCGGCCTGACCGTTCAATAATATCTCCTCAGCACCAGATAAAACGACTTCCTGTAACCTGATTTGTGTGTTTTTGCTGAGTGGTTCAAATAATTTCAAAGCCTGCAGCAGGGGTTTGGAAGGATAGGCCGTCTCGACGGCCAGTCGAATTTCTGCTTCCCAGCCCTGTTCCAGGTGCCTGGCCTGCTGCTCAATGGCGCTGGCGTCTGCAACAAGCTGGCGTGAACGTTGTAGCAGGAGCTTGCCGGCATCATTCAGCACGGCCTTGCGCCCTTCTATATGGAGTAGTTTTAGTCCCAGGAGTTCCTGTAATCGGTGTACGGCATAGCTGACTGATGACTGACTGCGGTGCAGTTTTTCCGCAGCCTGGGCGAAACCGCCATGATCGATAACGGCCTGCAGGGTGCGCCACTGGTCGAGGCTTACTTTTGGTGAGTTCATGCAGATTACTATATATCTAATAAATAGATATATATAGTCTAATATTTGCGCTTTTATATCAAATAAACGGGTTCATAATACTTTTCATGTTATTAATGAAATTGAGGAAATAGCGATGAATAAGGTAATTGAGCTGTTTGGGCGTATTTTGCTGGGCCACATATTTTTACTGGCGGGTGTCAATAAACTGGGAGATGCTTATGCAGGTACCGCGGGTTATATGGACAGCATGGGGGTACCCGGTGAGTTGCTACCCGTGGTGATTGCGGTGGAAATAACAGGTGGTTTGATGGTTATGCTGGGCTTCAAGGCCAGATGGGCGGCGTATGCGCTGGCAGGCTTCTCAATTTTGGCCGCTATTATTTTTCATTCAAATCTGGCGGACCAGATGCAGATGATTCTATTTATGAAAAATTTCAGTATAGCGGGTGGACTATTGCTGTTGTCGGCGCATGGTTCGGGAGGATTAAGCGTGGACAGTAAACTGGCCTCCTAACCTGGCATGAGTGAAACAGCGGCTGCACAATGTGCAGCCCAACTTAAATTTAAGCACATTAAGGAATCGAGTTATGGGTATGTTAATCAATGGTGAGCTGGTGGATAACTGGCTCGACAAGGAAATAGATGAAGGCGAGTTTCACCGTATGGAATCAACTTTCCGTAACTGGGTAACCGCCGATGGTAGTGCGGGACCGAGTGGTGACGGCGGTTTTGAAGCGGAAGCGGGGCGTTATCATTTATATGTCTCGGATGCCTGCCCATGGGCCCACCGCACGGTTATTTTCCGGAAACTCAAAAAACTCGAAGACGTGATTGGTTTGTCGATTGTAGAAGCCGATATGCTAGACCAGGGCTGGACCTTTGCTGCAGAAGGCAAATATGTAGACCATCTGCATAGCTTGCGTTTTATGCATGAAGTTTATACCCGTGCCGATAGTAATTTTACCGGGCAGATTACGGTTCCCGTTTTATGGGATAGCAAGCGTAATACCATTGTGAATAACGAATCATCTGAAATTATTCGTATGCTGAATTCTGCATTTGATAAGTTCACCGATGTAAAGACAGATTATTATCCTGTTGAGTTAAGAGAGCAGATCGATGCAGTAAACCAGCCGATCTATGAGAATATTAATAACGGGGTTTACCGCTGTGGTTTTGCGACTACGCAGGAGGCTTATGAAAAAGCCTTCGATCGGCTTTTCAGGCAACTCGATGAAGTGGAATCAGTCCTTTCCAGGCAGCGCTATCTTCTGGGTAACCGGATAACCGAGGCAGACTGGAGATTATTTACCACGCTGATTCGCTTTGATGCGGTGTATGTTGGGCACTTTAAGTGCAATTTGCGGCGTATTTCTGATTACCCAAATCTGTCAAACTATGTGCGAGAGCTTTACCAGTATCCTGGTATCAAAGAAACCCTGGATATTGAATATATCAAACGGCATTACTATTTTAGTCATACCAGTATAAACCCGACGCAAATTATTCCAAAAGGACCTGCGCTTGATTTTAATGCGCCACATGACCGTGATATTAAATTTGGAGACTAGTAATGAGTGTAATAATACATAATGTGGCTGTCGTGCCTGAAGGTGATGGCGTTGAAGTAAAGCGCTTATTCCCGATACACGGCTGCAGGAATTATGATCCATTTGTGCTCTGGGATCATTTTGATATTGGTCCTGGAAGAGGTTTTCCAGATCATCCTCACCGTGGCTTCGAAGCCATCACCTATATGTTTACAGGTGGCATGCAGCATACGGATAATCTTGGGAATTCGTCCTGTGTCACTGCGGGTGGCGCCCAGCGCTTTACAGCGGGTAAAGGGATGGTGCATTCAGAAATGCCAGCCGAAAAAGGCCAGAGCAACGGGAT
>JBFHVK010000183.1:0-5996 GCA_041589615.1 Gammaproteobacteria bacterium
CAGCTACAGGAAAGACCGGTTATGTTATCCCGCGCGCTGATACGTATTTTCGCCGCCTCAGTTCTTACACTTTCATCTGCTTCACTCTTTGCCGAAGACAACCGCCCCGATTTCGATCTCGACGACGATGGTCTGATTGAGGTCAATGACCTTGCCGATCTGGACGAAATCCGCAACAGCCTCGACGGCACCAGCCTGTATGGCAAAAGCGAAGGCTGCCCAGAAACGGGCTGTAACGGCTTTGAATTAACCACCGACCTGGATTTTGATACCAATGGCGATGGAGTCATAGACAGCCAGGATACTTACTGGAATGACGGACAGGGTTGGTTGCCAATTGCGACAGTTAACAATAAAAATTACTTCAAAGTACTTAACGGCAACGGGTTTTCAATAAGAAATCTGTACATCAATCGTCCTAGTCAGTCTTTTATAGGACTATTTTCCAAAGCGAATTTTACCAATATAAAAGCAATAGCTTTTACTGGTAGCTTAACTTACGTATCCGGTTACAAGTTCACAGGACTCCTGACGGGGTCGGGCAATGACTCAGTATTCTCATTAATATTCACCTCAGGTGAAGTAAGCGGAACATCCCATGTGGGGAGCGTTGCGGGAACTGCAAATCGTTCATCATTCGAGGACATATTATCCACAACAAATAATACCGCCAACTCCTATAAAGGAGGAATTATTGGCTCAATCTCTTCTGGCACGTTAAAGAATTCCTTAGCCACTGGCTACATTAGCCCTACATCCAGTTCACACTCAGGAGCTCTTATTGGCAGTAGTACCAATACCAGCCTCACGACTTCGTATTGGCCTTACGAAACAACAGGGATAGAAACAACTACCTCATCTACACTACCCAGCGCTTCTCTTTCTCAGTTGCAATGCGCAACAACTCCAACAGACAGCCAATGCACACCCGATATAGTCCTTTATGACGGTTGGTCAAATGAAACCTGGGATTTTGGAGCGTCAGCGCAGCTCCCAGCTCTTAGAATCGGTAATCGGGTTTACAGAGACAGTGATGGAGACAACTCTCTGGATGCCGTTGACAGATTTCCTCTCCAATATGAAGCTTCAATAGATGCTGATGATGATGGCTACCCTGACATCGCAACAATTAGCTGTAATATTTATTGTCAGACGGAAAGTAATCTGGTCTTCGATTCTTTTTTATATAACGCTTCAGCAGGTAAGGATCAGGATTCCGATGGCTTCCCTGATGAGTGGGCCCCAAGTTGCGATGAAGAGTGTAAGCTTACCTCAGAATTGAGACTAGACGAATATCCAGAGGACCAGGACAACGACGCCGTACCAGATATCCTTGATGCCGACGATAACGGGGATGGTATTATTGACGTGGACTCTGATTCAGACGGACTTATTGAAATCCACAACATCCATCAGTTAAATGAAATCCGAAATAATCTAGACGGAACAGCGCTGTTCAATGACAGTACCGGCTGTCCGCGCAATGGGTGTTATGGATTCGAGCTCGCCGCTGACATTAACTTCGATACAAATCAAGACGGAGTTATAGATAGCCAGGATGACTACTGGAATGATGGTTTAGGGTGGGACCCAATAGGATCCATTCGCGGCACCTACTTCTCGGGATCATTCAACGGTAATGGCTATGCGATAAAGAATATCTATATCAATCGCCCAGATCAATCGTACATAGGCCTGTTTTCAAGAGTAAAGAAACACTCCGACTTAGACAATCAGATTTCGAATTTCGCTTTCACCGGTGCTCTTTCGTCTATATCAGGAAATAACTATGTTGGATTTCTGGCAGGATCAATCAGTGACATCAGCATCACATTGATATTCAGCGGAGGAAAATCCAGTGCCTCATCATATTCTGGCGGCCTGGTTGGCTATGGCACAAATATACGATTATCAAATATTTTTTCTTCCACCAGCATTACAGTGAGCAGTGAAGGAGGCGGAATCGCCGGAGGCCTCTATAAATCTATTCTTTTTCAGTCAATTGCAACCGGAAGCGTACAATCAAGCAAAATTGGAGATGCAGGAGGACTTTCAGGAGACGCGACGTGGGGGGAGATTTCATATTCACACTGGGCAGACAACTCAACAACGATGGCTTCCCCATCGGCCTACTCTCACGGGTCAGAATTTAACGATATTTACCGCACATCACTAGCAGACCTTCAGTGTGCTATTTCCGCCAATGACACCCTTTGTGTCGAAGGCAAAGCGCTTTATAACAACTGGGATCCAAATCTATGGGACTTTGGTACTCCAGAGCAGTTACCGGCACTTGTTATCGAAGGGAGACTTTATCGGGACAGTGACGGCGATGGCGTCAGCGATGAAGAGGACTCCTTTGTCTATGACCGTACTGCCGCAATTGATTCCGACCATGATGGGTATCCAGATATCCCTACGCCAGGTTGCGGCCCCTCATGCCAGAATGAAAGCCCGTTGATCTACGACAGATTCCCTGGAAATAGCGCCGCAGGTGATGACTCTGACGGCGATGGCTCGCCTGACCAGTGGGCTTCTATATGTGACGCGACATGTCAATCAACCTCAGGTCTGACTCTGGATGAACATCCCGGAGATCATGACAATGATGGGATTCCTGATGACGTTGATACCGATGACAACAACGACGGTATTATTGATGCCGATGCAGACTCAGACGGATTAATTGACATTGCCAGCCTTGAAGAGCTGAACGCCGTCCGCTACGAAACAACAGGGAATGGCCAGAAGCTATCAGAAACATCTACCGCTGACAGTAGCGGATGCCCGCGTATCTACTACGACAGCCGTTGCCGCGGCTATGAACTCACTCAGACTCTAGATTTCGACACTAACTCTGACGGTTTGATGAACGAAGCTGATGAATATTGGAATGAAGGTGAAGGCTGGCTGCCACTTTTCAGGCTGGAAAGTGAATTCAATGGCAATGGATTCGCTATCCGCAATCTCTACATAAACAGACCTTCAACTAATTCAATCGGTCTGTTTACCTACCTTTCCTCTCAGTCATGGCTTCATGACTTAGCTCTGACAGGCCCTCTTGTCTATATTTATGGAAGGAATGATACAGGAACACTTGCCGGCTCCAGTGGAAATACCACTATCGAACGCGTACTGGTAAACACGCATATTGATGGTGAAGGCATCTGGACTGGAGGAGTCGTGGGAGATTCAAACAATACCGTATTTTCCGATATTTTTGTTAGCGGAAATGTATACGGCCCTTGGATCGTTGGTGGCATCTCAGGCGGAGCTGAAAATTCCGTATTCAGAAATTCAGTCTCATCAACTTATATTGATGGTGGTCAGGTCACTGGAGGGCTTTACTCCTATGGCGAGAATAATGTGACAATCGCGAGCTATTATGCAGCTGACCTGGTCATTCTAAAGACTGCGACTGAAGGTGGTTATACGCCGATAGAATCAAACATTCACCTCAAAGATCTACAGTGCCCCACCATTGAAACCGATACCACATGTAATTCAGAAAACACTTTATATGATCAGTGGGACAGTAATATATGGGATTTTGGTGGTCGCATCCAACTTCCAACACTGAGGTTCCCACATGGAGTGTATAGAGATAGCGATGGTGACGGTGTGCTTGATGAAGAAGATGCGTTTTCAACAATTCACACTGCGTCAATTGATACCGATAAAGATGGGTATCCAGACAGATACACAGAAGGATGCGATTTAAACTGTATTGCCAACAGCGGTCTTAATCTTGATAAATTTCCTTTACAACAAGAGGCGTGGCAGGACGACGACAACGATGGCCTACCAGACACATGGAATGCATACTGTGACCAGACCTGTATTTCGGGATCAGATTTAGTCCTCGATGAATATCCCGGAGACAGTAACAATGACGGCATCACCAACGAACAAGAGATTGATCAGGGCGGAGCTCGATATCTTGCAGACTCTGACTCCGATGGGCTGATCGACATATTTACTCTCGAACAGCTCAATGAGGTCAGGTACCAGCTCTATGGACACGGGCGCAAATCGTCTGAGATGTCATCGGTCGATAGTAGTGGTTGCCCACCAATGGTGTCAGGAGGAGTACCAATTACACGATGCTATGGGTATGAACTCATGAACGACCTCGACTTCGATACCAATGGAAACGGTGAAATCGACGAAGGCGATAGGTTTTGGAATAACGGCATGGGATGGCAACCAATTGGAGATGTATCTGCTTATTTCAACGCTACATTCGAAGGAAATGGTTACGCAATCAGAAATTTCTATTTGAATGGACAGCAGGAGTACGGTGGACTATTTTTCGTAGTTCAAGGCGTGAATAATTCAATTACGAACCTCGCTTTTATTAACGCAGATATCACTGCAGTTCTTCCAGCAGTAGTAGCCACAGGTGTTTTTGAAGCGTCTGTTGAGAATATATTTATTTCAGGAAAGGTATCTGGTGAGGGGGGATCATCCTTACTCACAGCTTACGCTCAGGATGCTGTAATCAAGAATATTTTTGTTTCAGGAAGTACTAATGAAATATTCGATGATCAATTTGATAGATCAATGAACACAGTTGTAGGTGAAGCAGTATCGGGTAACTTCAGTCATATTATCTCCGTGGCTACGGCCGGAGATGAGTTGCCCTACACTCTGATCGGAGGAGGAGTCGATGACCAGACAACAGGTGAACTTTACCTCCGGAAGGCTGACTCCAGCGCTGCTACAGACCGAGAGATTCAACTCGGTTTCAATATACACTCCCTCACCGAACTCCAGTGCCCCACCGGCCCGGACAACACCACTTGCGTTGAGGGTACCACCATGTATGAAGGCTGGGACACCGACGTGTGGGATTTCGGCAGCAGCAGTCAGCTCCCCGGAATGCGGTTTGCCAACGGCATTCTGCGTGACAGTGATGGCGACGGGATACCGGATGAAAATAACGCCCCCGAAATCACGCTTACACTTACCCAGGATGGGAATGAAGAAGAGGAAATTATTACGGGCATGGGGGATGTCACCATTTCAGCAAATGTCACCGACATAGATGAGTCAGATACTCACGAACTGATATGGTCGCTGGAGGGGGTCCATAATAGTTACAAGCTCGGAAATTCCGTGACGTTCAGCCCCGATACGCTTCCGGAGGGAGAATATCGGATGGCGGTCACCGTGACCGACAATGGCTATCCGTCGATGAGTGCCACGGCTGAAGTCATCACCCGCGTGATTGCCGGAGTTCAGGCACCGGTCGCTGCGCCACCTCCCGCTGAAACCGGAGGAAGTGGTGCAGGAAGTAACTACTTCTGGTGGATGCTGATGTTTGGTGGTCTGCTGTACGCCAACCGTCGCCAGGCCATGTAAGCCGACTGAGCGACCGTATTTCAATCGACGCAGATACGGTCGCGCCCCTGTTCTTTGGCGCGGTACAACTGCGCATCTGCACGCTGAAACAGAGTAGCAACTTCGCTGTCGGCTCCCGGTTTCTCAGTCGCGATACCGATGCTGACAGTCACCCGCAACGACTGATTGCCGGCCATCATTGCCTCGCCACGGATCGCGCTCCAGATCTGCTTGGCAACAATACGGGCTGCGGTCGTGCCCGAATCAGGTAAGAGCACGACAAACTCTTCTCCACCGTACCGGAATGCACGATCGGAAGGACGTTTTAATACGGTCTGTAAGCGTGCTGCAGTCTGTTTAAGGACGTCATCGCCCACGGCATGACCGTGGGTATCATTCAGAGATTTAAAGTGATCCAGATCGATAACAAGAACTGACAGCTCTGTGCCCTGGCGGCGAGCCAGCTCAAACTGACGATCCAGGGTCTCATCAAACTGACGACGGTTATACAGCCCTGTCAGCGCATCGGTTGCGCTCATCTGCTGTAGCCTGACGTTCGCTTCTTCTAACTGTCTGGTCCGCGATCTGACCTCCCGGTCAAGACGCTGATTCTGAGCCCGTTCAGTTTCAAGCAGAAGATCCTGAGCAACCGC
>JBFHVK010000184.1:0-5964 GCA_041589615.1 Gammaproteobacteria bacterium
CCCGGCCTGATATTCCAGACATTGCCCATTGCCTTTGGGCAAATGGAAGCAGGAGTACTGATTGGTACACTGTTCTTTGTGCTGCTGGTATTTGCAGCCTGGAGTTCATCTATTTCACTGATTGAGCCAGCGGTGGCGTGGCTTGTGGAAAACCATGGCATGAACCGAATTTATGCGTCAGTGTTCATTGGTATTGTGACCTGGTTTATAGGCATTGGCTCATTGTTGTCGTTTAACCTGTGGTCTGACAGAAAATTACTCGGGCTTAATTTCTTCGAGGTGCTGGATTACCTGACAGCAAACATCATGTTGCCTCTCGGTGGCCTGTTTATTGCCATATTTGCTGGCTGGCTAATGAAAGTCGAGTCCAGTAAAAATGAGCTCAGGACGACTGAAAAAGGTTATAATGTCTGGCTTGTTCTGGTTCGCTTTATTGCGCCCGTCGCGGTCATGGTGGTGTTCCTGAATGTAATAGGCGTAATTAATATCGAATAACGCAGTTGTCGTATTCCTTGCATCAGGCATGGAAAATACACTGTGATGAGCAGCTATTTAGGTGAGATGTGACACTGATTTCTCGAAATGCACTGGTGCCTTACTCGGTTGAGGAAATGTACCAGCTGGTAGATGACATAGAGTCTTATGCAGAGTTTTTACCCTGGTGTCGATCGACGCAAGTTTTATCGAGAGATGATGATGAAGTGCAGGCTAGCATTGAAATTGCCCGGGGCGCTTTGAATAAATCGTTTACGACATTGAATCGCCTGCAGAAAAACAAAATTATCGAAATGCGCCTGATTGAAGGGCCTTTCAGGCATCTCGAAGGTTTCTGGCGATTCGATGCACTAAAAGACGATGCTGCTAGCAAGATCTCACTTGACCTGGATTTCGAGTTTGAAAGCAAGCTGATTGCCCTGGCAGTCGGTCCGGTATTCAACCAGATTGCCAACACGATGGTGGATGCATTCTGCAAACGCGCGGTTGAGGTGTATGGTGAGCGAATCTGATGTGGCCTTAATGAAGGTTGAAGTAGCCTATGCCAGACCGGATCAGCAGTTGATTCTGGAAGTGATGCTGCCTGAGGCTTCAACTATTGAGCAGGCTATTGAGCAATCAGGGATATTGCAGCGCTTCCCCGAAATTGACCTGGCTGTGAACAAGCTGGGAGTATTCGGCAAACTGTCTAAAAAAACAGCAGAACTTAAAGCGGGTGATCGGGTGGAAATCTATCGTCCACTGATCGCTGATCCAAAAGAAGTGCGACGTAAGCGCGAAGCCGAAGGTAAACGCATGAAAAAGGGTGGAGGGGAGGTTCAGGCCGATAGCTAGTGACCGGCCTGTTAAGATCACTCTACAGGGTACTGTGGTGTATTGCTCAGCTCAGGAGGGGGATCATCTGTGTTAAAGTCCCTCACACTGTCATCTCCGTGCATTTCAGGTGCATAGCCGCTGTCATCGATCACTGCCAGAATGTCACCTTCGAAATGCAGCGTCAGGCGAGATTTTTTAGCCTTGTCATTTCCCGGCTTCATATAATAAATATAATCCCAGCGGTTATTATGGAAGGGATCCTGTAATAACGGGGTACCTAGCAGGAATACTACCTGGCTGCGTGTCATGCCTGTCTTTAGCTGTGAAAATACCTCTGGCTTGATTCTGTTGCCCTGTTGAACGTCGATTCGGTGGGGGTCGCAGCCTGTGCTTAAGAGGGTAGTTGCCATGAGAAGGCTGATAATAAAAATGAGATTCTTTTGCATATCTTAATGATACGTATCCTGATTCGCGTATAATAACGAAGCTAATAGTAACCCATATCCCCCCCAAATACAGCAGGAGTTTGATTTGGAAACCTCTGATTTAAAAAAAGCCGGCCTTAAAGTTACATTGCCTCGTATGAAAATACTCGAACTGCTGGAAGCGGGCCAGTTACGGCACCAGACAGCTGAAGATATATACAAGGCCCTGCTTGATCAGGGTGAAGAAATTGGTCTTGCGACAGTCTATCGAGTGCTCACGCAATTCGAAGGTGCGGGACTGGTAAACCGTCACCACTTTGAAGGTGGACAGGCTGTGTTTGAACTTAATCAGGGTGAACATCATGATCACCTGGTCTGTGTGAGTTGTGGAAAAGTTGTCGAATTCATGGATGAGGTAATCGAGCGTCACCAGAAGGAAATTGCCAAAGACAATGGCTTCGAAATTACCGAACACAGCCTGATTATTTATGGCCGCTGTCAGAACTGCCAGAAATAATTTCTCTTTAAGCAGCTACCTTATAAAAATGACTATTGTCTGCAAAAACCTTGTTACACGGATTACTTTTATTCAATGCAGAGCACTAAACCCAGGCAGGATATAACTCAAAAGTACAGCTTCGACGAGTACTATAAAATTATTTCACAGTACTGTGGTTATGATGAAAAGCTCGAACTCGCCTGTAAAATTGTCTGGGAATTACCTGCAGGTGAAAAACTCCTGCCAAATGGACTCGAAGTCGCATTAATTCTGGCCGAGTTAAGTGTCGATAAGAATACCCTCATTGTTGCATTGCTTAGTGACTTTCGTCTCAATCAGCCCGAATTTATAGAAAGCATCAAAGAAAAATTTGATGATGAAATATATGCACTGGTTAAAAAAGTACGCTGGCTGCATGATTTCCATTTTGAAAATATCACCGAAAACACACCTGAACAAACTGAACGCTTACGTCGCATGTTATTGTCGATGGTCGATGATGTGCGTGTTGTGCTGGTTAAAATTGCCTATCGTGTACAGCGTTTAAGAATGCTGGCGAGTGAAGATACTCCACAGCGTCAGTGTATCGCACGCGAAACACTCGAGATATTCACGCCGCTGGCAAATCGTCTGGGCATTGGGCAATTGAAATGGGAAATGGAAGATCTGTCATTTCGTTATCTCGAACCGGATACTTACAGGCAAATTGCAAAGCTACTTGAAGAGCGACGTGAAGAGCGTGAGCAATATATAAAAGATTCTGTGGCAGAAATTAAAGCCATGCTTAAAGAAGCGGATATTGATGCAGAAACGTATGGTCGGCCCAAGCATATTTACAGTATCTGGAAAAAAATGACGGGCAAACAGAAGCAGTTTGATGAACTGTTTGATGTGCGTGCAATACGTATTACCGTAAATACCGTGGCGGAGTGTTATACGGTACTGGGCCTGATTCATGGGCGTTGGCGTCATATCGCCAGGGAGTTTGATGATTATATAGCCAACCCCAAGGAGAATGGCTATCGTTCATTACACACCGCTGTATATGGGCCACAGGGAAAGCCACTGGAAATACAGATTCGTACACACGAAATGCATGAGTTTGCCGAGTACGGTGTGGCAGCGCACTGGCGTTACAAGGAAGGGAGTGAGAGTGACAAAAACCTTGAAAAAGGCATATCATCATTACGTAAGTTACTTGATCCCAATGAAACTAAGGATGATGAACTTATCGACAGTTTTCATACCGAGCTGTTTCCAGATCGTGTTTTTGTGCTCACACCCAAAGGTAAAATTATGGATTTGCCGCAGGGTGCTACACCACTTGATTTTGCCTATATAGTACATACTGAAATTGGACATAAATGCCGTGGTGCAAAAGTAAACGGTCGTATAGTCCAGTTAACCTATGAGCTGAAGAACGGTGAACAGGTTGATGTATTAACCAGTAATAAACCATCACCCAGTCGTGACTGGATGAATCCTAATCTTGGTTACCTGAAAACCAAACGCGCCCGCGCGAAGGTTAAAAGCTGGTTTAAGCAGCAGGATTACGAACTTAACAAGATTGATGGTAAGTCAACCTTCGAGCGTGAACTTAATCGAATTGGACTGAATCACGTACAGATTCAACCGTTGATTGATCACTATAAGCAGGAAAATGCGGATGATCTTTTTGCGGCGATTGGCAGAGGTGATATAACCCAGGGGCAACTTTCAGCAACTTTACATGAGTTGTATGCCCGGCATGAAGAACAGGCAATACCTCTCAAGGCACAGAAGAAGGCACCAGTCAGGAAATCAGCAGCGGGTGATGAGGTAAGAATTAGGGGTGTAGCGAATTTGCTAACGACTATTTCTAACTGCTGTAAACCGGTGCCCGGTGATGACATAGTCGGTTTTATTACCCGTGGCCAGGGTGTTGCAATTCATCGCACAGACTGCAGTAATATTATCAATCTAGAAAATGATAAATTGAATAGGCTGATAGAAGCAGACTGGGGCGAAGATCTTGATAGAACCTATACGGTTTCGATTCACATAGAAGCTTTTGATCGACAGGGCCTGTTACGGGATGTAAGTAAAGTTTTGAGTGATGAGAAAGTTGATGTGATTGGTGTGAATACCTTATCAAATCGTGATGAGCAGACGGCAGACATGACGATTACGGCGGAAATCAAGGATCTTGAACAACTGGGTAAAGTAATGGATAAGATTCAGCAATTACAGAACGTTATCAATGTCAGTAGAAGTCATAGTTAAGAATAAACTATTTACTGTATACAAATCAGATTTATTATTGCATCTGGGCAGATAGGATTTGTGAGTATTAATTAACTTTTATTTAAAAAGTTTTCGAAGTCGCTTTCGGGCAAGGGTTTGCTGATAAGGTAGCCCTGTGCAATATCGCAGCCAAGTCTTTTCAGGTCTTTCAGTACATTCTCAGTCTCTACACCTTCAGCAACGACGGATAGCCCCAGGTTATGTGCGAGATCAATGATTGAACGTACAATTATCTGGTCATCAAAATTTTCTGTCATATCTTTAATGAATGACTGATCTATTTTTAGTTCGTTCACTGGGAGTTTTTTCAGCCTGCTTAATGATGAATAGCCAGTACCAAAATCATCGATGGATAACTCAATTCCAAGTGTGCGAAGCCGTATGAGTGCCTGTAAAACGTATTCACTGTCTGACAGAAGCAGGCTTTCTGTTATTTCAAAGATGAGTCGTTTGCTGATTGAAAAATCTGAAATTCTTGATTCTATCTGCTGAATAAATTCTGGGTTCATTAATGTCTGGGTAGATATATTAATGGCAATCTTGATATTGTGCCCTTCGTTGACCCAGTGCTTTATGTTTGCGATTGCCTTATCAATGGCCTCGAAAGTATAACGATCTATCAGGTTGTACTGCTCAAGTGCATCGATGAATATGCCAGGTGAAATAAATCCCTTGGTTGGATGCCGCCATCTGCCGAGTGCCTCTGCAGAGATGACAGTATTGGTATTGATATCTATTTTCGGTTGATAATAAAGCTCGAACTGTGATTCCTTAAATGCTTCGTTAATGTCTATAGCCAGGCTTAGCTGGGCGTCGTCAGTCTCATCCTGTTGCAGGTTAAAAACATGAAATGATTCATTATTTTTTTTAGCCAGATTGAGTGCGATATCAGCATGCCTGAGGATGGTGCTTCTATCTTTACCATGCATGGGGTACATGCTGATACCTATAGCTGCATGAATACTGATATCCTTGTTCTTGATAACAAATGGCGCATCAATATCAGATAGTATCTGTTTGACTTTTTTGGTTGTGTTGTTAAGAGATGTCTGAGGCAGTATCAGGATAAATTCATCACTACCCAGTCGGCTCAATGTCTCATTTGGTTTAAGTGAATTTTTTATACGCTTACAGAACTCTACAAGAATCTGGTCTCCGCTGTCATGCCCCAGTGCTTCATTAATAGCCTTGAAATTTTTTATATCAATCAGTAGAACGCCGAGAATGAGCTTCTCTCGACTGGATATTTCTAGTTGTGTGTTAAGCCGGTCCCTGAAGAGAGTACGATTGGGCAGGTTTGTGAGCGCATCATACAGTGATAGCTGTTCTATTTTTCTGCTGGATTCGGAGTATTGTTTGTTTAATCGTTCCAGTCGGTGCTGGTGCTCAATTAATGTTTCCTGGGTGTTCTTTAGTTCTTCAACAGAAAGTGCATTTTCGATTGCA
>JBFHVK010000185.1:0-5939 GCA_041589615.1 Gammaproteobacteria bacterium
CCAGCTTGCTGCTGCGGTTAATGAGTTTTTCCAGAGCGAGCAAAAGACCGACCCTTTTGTTATTAAAATAATGCTAAGAGTTTAGACTATGTCTTGGGCAGGGTGACGCCGGTTTGCCCCTGATATTTACCTGCCCTGTCGCCATAGGATGTTTCACAGACTTCATCGGACTCGAAAAACAGCATCTGCGCCACACCTTCATTGGCATAGATTTTTGCAGGCAGTGGGGTGGTATTGGAAAATTCCAGGGTAACGTGACCTTCCCACTCGGGCTCAAGTGGTGTGACGTTCACAATAATGCCACAACGCGCATACGTTGATTTACCCAGGCAGACCGTCAGCACACTACGCGGAATCCGGAAATACTCAACCGTACGAGCCAGAGCAAATGAGTTGGGGGGGATGATACAGACATCTGAATCCACATCGACAAAGCTGTTGTCGTCAAAGTCCTTGGGATCAACAATAGCCGAGTTGATATTGGTGAATATCTTGAATTCATTAGCACAACGCACATCATAGCCGTAGCTTGATGTGCCATATGAAATCAGGCGATTATCGTTTGCATCGTAGCGCATCTGACCAGGCTCAAACGGCTCGATCATGCCCTCATTTTCCGCCATACGGCGAATCCACTTGTCTGACTTAATGCTCATTGGTAACAGCTTCCCCTAAATTTAGTCGCGCATTCTACCATGTCTTGCTTTGATGTTTACACTGTTGATCAGGCCTGTATCCATTGCAGGTGGACGGCTGACAAAACACATCTCCATCGGGGACGGACCTCCTGTTGTGCGGAGTCGGATAGTTACACTGTTTGCTCGTGGTGGTATCAATAAGGGGACGGAGCGCCAAAAAGCAGCGGTCCATCCCCAATGGAGAAGCGCCTTAACGGCCTACTTGGCTCACCAGTGAATTAAACGGGATAATGTTCTGAATATATACCCCATAAAAAAGCCCCTCCTTATATGGAGGGGCTTTTTCAACCTACAAACAGCGAATATCATTCACTCACAGCAATCTAGTTGTTCTCGATAACAATATTCGGGAACTTGCTGCTGTAGTCCTTCGCCTGTGAAGCCAGCTTGGCCGCTGTGCGACGGGCTATTTCACGGTAGATATTAGCAACGGTGCCATCCGGGTCATTTGCAACAGAAGGCGTACCCTCGTCACCATTGGTACGGATGGACATATCCAGAGGCAGTGCGCCGAGGAAATCAACATCGTAATCTTCCGACATACGTTCACCACCACCCTGGCCAAAGATTGGCTCGGCATGGCCACACTCAGAACAGATATGTACACTCATGTTCTCGATAATACCCAGTACAGGCACTTCAACTTTCTCGAACATCTTCAGGCCCTTGCGTGCGTCTAGCAGCGCTATATCCTGAGGAGTTGTGACGATTACAGCACCACTTACAGGTACTTTCTGCGCCAGCGTCAGCTGCACATCACCGGTACCGGGAGGCAGGTCGATCACCAGGTAATCAAGATCTTTCCACTGGGTATCTACCAGCAGCTGCTCCAGCGCCTGTGTAACCATAGGACCACGCCAGATCATGGGTGTTTCGTCGTCGATCATAAAACCGATCGACATTGCCTGCAGACCATGCCCCATCATAGGGTCCAGTGTCTTACCATCCTGTGATTCAGGTCTGTCAGTGATGCCAAGCATACGCGGGATACTGGGGCCATAAATATCTGCATCGAGAATACCGACAGTAGCACCTTCTTTCTGTAGTGCCAGCGCCAGATTCGCCGCTGTAGTTGATTTACCTACACCACCCTTACCCGAGGCAACAGCAATAATATTCTTAATACCTTCCATCGGCTTCAGGCTCGACTGTACCGAATGAGCGGTAATATCGTGGCTCACATCAACTTTAACGCTATCCACACCATCAAGCGCGCCTACCTGTTTGGTCAGCTCCTCGATAATTTTTGGGTAATGCCCTGTTGCCGGGAAACCCAGTACAACCTTAATGGCCACTTCTGCGCCATTAATATCTATAGCCTTAACGGCATTAGCCGCTTTAAGATCCTTTTCCAGGTAAGGATCGATATACTTTGCAATTGCTTCTTCAACCTGTTGCTGCGAAACGCTCATGGCATTTACTCCAAAAACCTGATGTGTCATATCCCAAAAATAGGGGATTTATCGTCATGTGGGCGCATTCTACACCAGCCGGGCAAGGAATTAACCCTACCCTTTGTTGGTATAGCTCGCTCACCATTCAAAATTATCTGATCTGCTTAATTGCGGGCAGGTTTGCAGGATTCAAGGGGGAGCTGGTAAATATAGTGGCCTTTTTATGGCTAACCATGCCCATCGGACAGTAAAACAGCAGCTTTTTTCTTCGCCACCGCATTGATTAGCGCCTGATCGGGATAAAGATCATCCGGTGCACCGATGATTTTCTCTAACTGCCTGCGAAATCGCCGTTCGCCACGACCCTGATTGAGATACCTGGCCTGTAAATAGTCCACCAGTAGAAGCCGGCTACGGTTATACATCCGCGCCCGCTCAAAATACTTCTCTGCCAGTCGCTCGTCTCCACCCAGATAGGATGGCCGTACACTATAATACACCGCGAAGAAAAGATGCGGCCCAGCCAGATTGTAATGCTCGTCAAAATGAACAACCTGTTTCATTAATAAAGCGGTTTTATGTAGCTGTGCGAGGAGAAGTATATCCGGCTGGCCTAACTCGATAAGTTTTGCCCAGCTCAGTGCCGTCCAGTACAGGCCTTCTACCGCCTGCTCTGGTAATGTGGTGATTTTTCTAGCCAGAACATCTGAACGTCCCTGCAATTCCTTTTCTGATACCCCATATAGCAAAAGCACCTTGCTCGCATGCTGGAAAGAACGATGGTAATAGCGTATCGCACGCTCGGTATGATTATCTTCAATGAAAGCAAATGCGTAGCTGTAATATGCCTGAGCTGCATAAATATGCAGTTTCTCGGTATTTACACCCGCATCGATCATAGACTCAAGTCGCCCGATATCACGCAGCATCTGCCGCCTGACAGAAGCAAGATCATTTTGCCGATTGAGTGCTTCAACTCTGTGCTCAACAAACAGCGATGAGACTCGCGCCGATAGTTTTTGTATCGAGCACGCAGCTAACAACTGAAACAGAAAAACAACCAGCACGCATTGTAGGAAAGTCCTCATAAGCCTGGCCGATATATGAATTCATGTAATTCAGGGGGCGCTAACTATTCCAGCTTATAGGGCTGATTTCTGTGACCTGGTTTTACTATAGCGAAGCCATAATGTGACCTTCAACGCAATTTAAGTGCAGCCGAGAAAGTTTCCCATGATAATTTGATGACGGGAGATATGTTCTGAAAGTAGATACTTAAGTTAAATAAGGGATTAAGGTTACAGTTTAGCGCCCAGGTCGACGTGATTTTACAACCGCGGTTTCAAATTGCTGTGGATAATTAACCGCTTCACCACGACTGACAGCAAAAACAACATCCCTGATACCTGCAAATGCACCTTCTTCCAGCTTGTTTTTCAGGGTAATTATTTTACGCACATTCCCCCTTGGATTATTGAAATGCTGCAATACCAGGCCCCCGGTTTCATCTTCAAAAACAACCCCGGTGAATGTATCAGGCACTCCCTTTATCGTAAAAACAGCCCTGAATGTCAGCCTGTGTACGGCTTTCTCAGGCAGGTTATCCAGGTCATCTGGCAAGGCTTCAATATCATTAAGAATAAACATGCTGGTACTTCAATAGTCGATGTGGGGATAGTTTAGCAAATCCTGAATACATAAAAACCTGTAAATAATCAGGCTGATGATACCCAGAAAGGAGAAAACACTATAGACTATGCCTCAGGACATCTGTCTAAATAGGCTGTATTATTCGGCCATAGCGACTAGAATTAAGCAACAATCATTAATAAGATTGAACGTCGGACTTTTATTACATAACAACTATGAGTTCAGATTCAGATACCCCAGATACTACGGATAAGCCCATTGACTTGAGCGACAGCGAGAAAGTCTCAAAGGCTATCAAAAGTTTCATTCATGGAGAAGGCGACGAAACCACCACCAGCACCGCACAAAGTGGGGCAGGCAAACAGTTTCATGATCGTCGAGACATTATCAAGGCATTAACTGCCCTACAGACAACCTATACGCCAAAATACATCCCCGGCGAAACCCAGATTAAAACTGATGACTTCAAACATGCCCTGCTTAACAGCATGGCCAAGATGGGTAACACCACCATGTCGAAGTCACTCAATGCCATCGATGGTCGTACCATAGATTTTGTTGAGATGCTGTTTGGTGCCTTCCTGCGAGATGATAATATTTCAGTTGCGATCAAATCACTACTACTGCAACTGCAGATCCCACTGATTAAAATTGCCATGCTGGACAACCAGTTCTTCCAGAACAACAAGCACCCGGCTCGCAATATGCTCGACACGATCGCACATCTGGGCATCGGCATCGAGGACAGGGAAAATACCCTGTATAAAACCATGCAGCTAATTGTTGAACAGCTGCAAAACACATTCGACCAGAACCTGACCAGTTTCAATACTGCCCTCACAGCTCTCAACCGACTGATGTCGATTGAGAAAGACAAAACCGGCAAACAGGAAGAAGAAACTCAGAAGGCAATATTCAAGGAACATGCACGCCAGGTTGTATTGAACGAACTTCAGAGAAACACCTACAAGAAGGTAATCCAGAAAGAACTAAAACCACTGATACTGAAACAGCTTTCCTCACTCATGTTTCAGCGGTTTATAAAATATGGCAAGGAAAGTAGCCAGTGGAACGAAGTGGTTACTCTACTCAAACATCTTGTATACAGTGTTCAACCAATAACCAGCTCTGAACAGTGGGTGCTACTTAATAACGACTCCGATGTGCTAATTAACGATATCGAGGCACAGTTAAACACCATGAAACTCAGCCCTGGAAGTGTTGATGCGTCTATAACAGCTCTACGAGAGATTCATGCGAACCTGATTGAGTCTTCCGAATTTTTCCAGGAAGAACCCGATTACAGCCTTGCTGAAAAGAGCATCGACGAAATGCTCGAGGAAAGCGAAGAGGAAATGCCCGAGGATGACTCAGAGCCTCCGCATGTACAGATTTCACGCTTACCACGTGATGTAAAACAGGGTGTCTGGTTCGAGATTTACAATGGCGAAGGTCATGCCCTGCGAAGGGTCAAGCTGTCAGTCATCCTGTTCGACGAAGCCAAACTGGTATTTGTTGACCGCCACGGCAACAAGGTCATTGAAAAACTTGCTAATGAATTTGTCGAAGAACTGAACAATGGCCGCTCACGCATCATCGCTGATCATTCGATCTTCAATCACGCGCTGGGCCAGGTGATCCATTCAATTATCAAATGACCCTCAGGCTGATTACTTCATCAGCCTTTATCGGGTGGATATATATCCCATTCAACTAGATAGTCAGGGTTACTGACAACCTTGCCTGATTCCGACAGTTTGTAATCACCGGGCTTTGCCGGCTGATAGTGATCAAGATCAGGTGGCAGATTAAATTCTTCATTATCATCATCTCTAACGACCACCAGCCCATCTTCATTGTTGATGCGTAATATCTTTCCCGAAAACTGCTCGAAAGCCTCCAGATCACCATAGTCATTCATGCAGGTGAGGCTTACCAGCACAGTTTTGCCCAGCATTTTCTCAGCCTGTGCAGGATCAAACACACAGCCGGCAAATATTTTTTCACTCATAATAAACGGTATTTTTAACTTAAAGCCGGCATTATACGCTCTCCAGCCAGCTGTTGGCAGCCTGATTTTTCCTGACAGCGTGCGACCTGCTGATCTTGTACTGGCCTAATGATTATGTGAAGCTTGGAATCATGACCGAGAAGGATAAAAACACAAATAAACCCAGCCTGCATCGGGGTGCCGCAC